>JANMAV010000105.1:0-15300 GCA_031360055.1 Ferruginibacter sp. | reverse complement strand
TTTGGCGGCTTTTTTTATTTATATTTTTTATTACTCAGTTTCTACTAACCTAAAACCATTTCCATGTATGTTCACAATTTCAAGCTTAGCATCTTCTTTTAAATATTTACGAAGTTTAGCAATATACACATCCATGCTTCTACCATTAAAATACGTATCGCTACCCCATATTTTTTTAAGTGCAGCTTCTCTTGGTAACAAATCATTTTTATACTCAGCAAGCATTTTTAACAATTCATTTTCTTTAGGCGATAATGTTTGTGTTTTACCATTTACCACCAACTCTCTAAGGCGTGGGTTAAAATGATATTGACCTAAATCAAATTCTGCATTCGCTTCTTCTTTATGTAGCTCTTCGTTACGCTTTAGTATCGCTTTAATTTTATGCAGCAATACATCACTATCAAATGGTTTAGTAATATAATCATCAGCACCTAATTTATAGCCCTGTATAATGTCATCCTTCATAGTTTTTGCACTTAAAAAAAACAGAGGTACATCTGGGTTTATATCTCTTATTTCTTCTGCTACTGCAAAACCATCCATGTTTGGCATCATTACATCCAATAAGCATATATCATACTTTTCTCGTTGAAAAGCAGCAAGCCCTAGCCTACCATCTCTTTCTAACGTAACCTCATAATCATTCAGTTCTAAATAATTTTTTAATACCATGCCTAAATTCGTATCATCTTCACATAGTAAAATTTTGGGTTTAATTGCTTCCATATTATTTTAAATTTATGTACAAATAAAATTAATTCATTAATGATACTGCTAATATAATGCCTAATATTTTGTTAAGCTATTTTTTATACAGTTTAATTATTTAATAGCCTTTCATAATCTTGCTTATTCATGTATTGTAACAAGTCACCAGGTTGGCAATCAAGTACAACACAAATTTCTTCTAAAGTGCTAAATCTTATTGCTTTTGCTTTACCACTTTTTAAAATACTCATATTTGAAATGGTTATACCTGCTCTTTCACTTAACAATGTTAAACTCATTTTTCTTCGAGCCAACATAATATCTAAGTTTACTACTATTGGCATTTTATACAGTTAAAGCGTTTTCTTGTTCTATTTTGTTACCATACTTAAATACGTATGATACTAGCATTATGCACATCCCTAAAAAAACCATACTAAAACTAAAATTTATGGTTGGGGTAAATACAACTGCATTGTTGTAATTGTATTGCACAAAACCTACCGTCAATTCTTTTAAATGAATTAAAGAAAACCATCTCGATATTATAAAACTCAAAATCAAATTAAAAATTTGTTGCAAAATCAATACTAATCCAATATTAAAAAAACCATGCCCTATAATTTTTTTAAAATTAATTTTTTCATACAGCGATTTAAAAATTTTCATACAAATAATAGCCATTAAAAGTGATGTTAACAATGGCATTAAATTGTAAAAAACTAACAACCCATTTTTAAAAATATTATTTGTTTTCATTTGTACTTCAACATCAACATTATAATTAAGGCTTGGCGTTATATTAATATTTTCTTTTAACTTTTTTATTTCTTCTGCATAACGTTCAAATTCATTTTGACTTTCGTAATATATTTGTGTAATATTTGTAACATTATAATCTTCAGTTATCCAAGTGTTTAAGTGATATTGTTTTTTATAAGTGGTATCTTTTAATATTGTATCTATTTTGTTGTATCTAAAAAAAGCATTTTTGTTTAAATTCACACTACCTGTTTCTTTGTTCTTTGTGTATTTAATTATTGTATCTGCTGGTAATTGAACTTCCATATTAACTTTAATTGCATATCCATTTGTAAACATGTTGGTGCTACCCCATATTTCATTAGGTTTCTCAATTTTAAAATTTGTATTACTAAATACTAAATTCATAAAAAAATATATGATGGATATACAACAGCCTACAGCCCAAAATCTAGATATGGTGCATAATATTGTAGATAAGTTAAAACCGGATTTCATATTTATTAAATTTTTATAGAATATTTATTGTTTATCAACAAATATATAGCATATATTAATAATTACAGAAAAATACTATTTTTATATATTTCAAACCAAAATTGTAATCCCCAAAATAAAACGTTATGCCAAACAAACAAGATTTTATAAATGCTATAACTGCTGGCTACAGCTTTAAAAGCGAAGCTGTACAAATTGGCGCAGCTGTACTTAACGGTGAAATAATACCCGAAGCAAAAATATTTTTACCATTAAAAACAATGAACCGCCATGGGTTAATTGCTGGTGCAACTGGTACTGGTAAAACTAAAACCTTGCAAATGATAAGTGAGCAACTTAGCAATGCAAGCATACCCGTTTTACTTATGGATATTAAAGGCGATTTAAGTGGTATTGCCGCTATGGGTACTGCAAATGAAAAAGTTTTAGATAGATATCAAAAATTAAATTTAACCTATACCCCTGCTGAGTTTCCAGCAGAATTACTTACCCTAACAGGAAAAAATGGTGTAAAATTAAGAGCAACAGTAAGTGAATTTGGACCAGTGTTACTTACAAAAATTTTAGAACTTAATGATACACAAGGTGGTGTAGTAGCGCTTATTTTTAAATATTGCGATGATAATAAATTACCCCTCCTTGATCTTAAAGATTTTATTAAAGTGCTGCAATTTATTGGCAATGAAGGCAAGGCCGAAATTGAAAAAACATATGGTAAAATATCTACTACTAGCACAGGAACAATTTTACGAAAAGTTATAGAGTTACAACAACAAGGTGCTGACGTATTTTTTGGAGAAAAAAGTTTTGAAGTAGATGATTTGATGCGTATAAGCGATACCGGCCTAGGAATGATAAATATACTAAGGGTGATGGATATACAAGATAGGCCCAAGCTTTTTTCTACTTTTATGTTACAAATGTTAGCTGAGTTATATGCATCAGCTCCAGAAGAGGGGGATTTGGACAAACCTAAACTTATTATCTTTATTGATGAAGCTCACCTTATTTTTCAAGAAGCAAGCAATGAATTGATACAGCAAATTGAAACAATTATTAAACTCATACGCTCAAAAGGTATTGGTATTTTCTTTTGTACGCAAAACCCAATGGATATACCGGCTGCCGTATTAGGGCAACTTGGTATGAAGGTGCAACATGCATTAAGGGCTTTTACTGCTGCTGATAGAAAAACAATTAAACAAACGGCAGACAACTATCCTGAAACGGAGTACTATAAAACTGAAGATTTAATTACTCAATTAGGTATTGGAGAAGCTTTGGTAACCTTATTAAATGAAAAAGGTATACCAACACCACTTGCTCATACTATGCTATGCAGCCCACGTACCCGTATGGATGTGCTAAGCCAAATAGAAGTAGATGCCATAAACGGAAAAAGTAAGCTTGTGGCTAAGTATAACGGCGAAATTGATAGTGAAAGTGCTTACGAAATGCTAACCGAGAAATTACAAGAGGCTGAAAATAATGCAGCAAAAATAGAAACTACCAGCAAATCAAAAACTATTAAAGAAGAGCCCTCAACACTTGAAAAAATAGCAAGTAATACCATTGTGAAAAGTATGGTTCGTACTGCAGGTGTAGGCATAGTTCGGTCACTTTTGGGGGCTTTGGGCTTAGGTGGAAGAACCACAAGTAGCCGTAAAAAAAGCTGGTTTTAATTAAATATATTTAATTAATAGTTTTATAGTTATTTACATAGATGTAAAAATGTGTTAGTAATCAAATACTTACATGTTGTTTTTCTAAAACGTAGTATTAGTACTACAACTAAATTGTAAGTTTCTTGGTTAGTAAAATATACCAACTTATATTTGTAACGGTTTTTCATAGGATATTGGATTTTAAAGCGGGACTAGATTTCTATCTTGGTCCCTTTTTTATTGCCCATACCTTAAACATGGTGTTATTTTTTTAAAATAAACTCCTGCAAATCATCTAACTCAATAATATTATTTTCAATTAAATAGTTAAGTACTAACCAAATTGATCGTTGTTTTAAGGGTTGCAATTGCGTTTGTATTTGAGCTGCATGTAGCGGTTGCACTGCAAGCATTTCAATAATTTTCTCAACCGTTATTTTAAATTGCTGGGTAGGCAACATTGCAGATGTGTTATTTATACAGTTATCACAAATACCACAATTTGGTACAGTATTATCTCCAAAATAAGCTCCTATAATTTTGCTCCGGCAAGTAGTTTTGTTTATTAAAAATGAATTAAACGCCTGTAATCTTGTATAAGCTTCTTTTTTTCGGGTATCAATGTTCTGTTGATTAATATAAAAATCATCGCTGTACATTCTATTTTTTTGTAAGAAAATTTGTGGTTTTTCTGTGGCTGGTTTATATATTAAAATGCCAACTTTGTGCAATTGTAACAACTGTTGTATCAACATAGTTTTTGGTATTTTTAAAAACTGAGCTAGCTGGTTTTCATAAATAGTACAAGGGTAATCAAATATTCCCTCATAGCTACGCAGTAAGCCTCTTATAGTTTCTGCCAACTCTGGCTCTTGTTCTTGAAATGCTTGTAAATCATTTTTATTTACACAAAATTCAATGCTACTAAATTTAAAAAGCATTTCACTAAAACTTAGTATGCCCTCTTGTGCTAATGCTTGTATACCATAAGTAGCCTCAAGCATATTAAATTTAAAATTTTTTGCAAAACTGGCCATATCTATATCAAAACTCAATCCCTCTCCTAGCCCTGCAGCTACTTGCAAGTAATTCATTAAAGCTGTGTAAATAAGTTTTAATTTTTGTGCAGATGGATATTTTGTTTCTAACTTAAAAACTAAATTTTCTACCTCATTTTGTTGCATTAATAAAACAGCGTACGCCCTTTTACCATCTCTACCTGCCCTTCCAGCTTCCTGATAATAATTTTCAATACAGTCTGGCATATCTATATGTACCACTACTCTTACATTAGGTTTATCTATACCCATACCAAATGCGTTTGTACATACTATTATTCTAATTGTACCATCAAGCCATTGCTGTTGTATATTGGTTCTTTTTTCAGCCATTAACCCTGCATGGTAAAACGCTGCAACTATATTATGTTGCAACAACAACTCTGCAATAATGGCGGTTTGGCGCCGGCTGCTACAATACACAATACCACTACCTGGCACATTTTGCAAAATCTCAATTAGCTTGTGTTGCTTAGCTGAAGTAGAAAAAATACTGTACGATAAATTAGGCCTATTAAATGATTGTTTAAAATGAGAAAAACCTTCTTTAAAATGTAAATTTTTACAAATATCTGTTTGCACAGTTGTGGTGGCAGAAGCTGTAAGTGCCACTATTGGCACATCGGGCAACTCCTCTCTAAGTAAAGCTATGCGTTGGTAAGATGGCCTAAAATCATACCCCCATTGTGATATACAATGAGCCTCATCTACCACTATTAAAGAAGGTTTAATAGCTGGCAAATATTCTAAAAAAACAGTTGTTTCCAACCTTTCTGGCGATACATATAAAAATTTATAATTTCCAAATGCAGCATTTTGTAAAGTTTGCCTAATATCAGCATAGTGCATACCTGAATAAATAGCTAAAGCACCAATACCTTTTTTTTGTAAATTTTGTACCTGGTCTTTTATAAGGGCTATAAGTGGGCTTATTACCAAACAAATACCCTCATTAATTAATGCTGGAACCTGAAAACAAATTGATTTGCCAGCACCTGTAGGCAATATTGCCAGTGTATCTTTTTTTTGCAAAATAGCCTCAATTATTTCTTCTTGCAAAGGACGAAAACTATCGTAACCATAATATTTTTTAAGAGTATCTTTAGGAGACATGAGGCTAAGTAATGCTACAAATGTACTGCAATATTGGGTTGTACAAAACAGTTTTATGCAGCATAACTAACTGTAATTAGATAAAATTAAAATCACAATAAAAATGAATAAAAAAATAATCTTTGTATGTATAGGTTTACTTTTTGTTGCAAAATTTACAGCTGCACAAATACCAACCACAAACAATTTTTGCAATAAAAACTTTTGTATTACATATCCAAAAAGTTTTTCTATATCCAATAAAGATGGTATTGTAAATATTTTTGATGACAATATTGATGGTGCAGTAACTATATCTAGCAATGCAAATGTTGATATTAATGATAAGCAATTAAAAAAGTATTTATTAGCCATGTATGATATAACAGACACTTCAATACATATAAAAATGTATAAAAATGAAAATGTAAAAACATTTTATTTTGAGCATGCAACCGAAAATATACAGTGGGTAACCAAAGCAATGTTAAAAAATAATACACTCAATTTAATTACCATAAATTGTATAACTGAACAGTGGATTGGCGAAAATAAAAATGAATTATACCAAATTTTTTCTTCATTCAAACTAAAATAACTTTTATCAAACATTACACATAGCACAGCTGTACAACCCATAATAATTTTACAAAACAATGGTTATTTTTGTAATAACCTTATTACTTATTTACACAATATGCTTATAAAATATTTTGAGTTTTTACTTGCTTTTATACTAAGCAACAGTACCTATGCTCAGCAACAAAATACTATGCTTGCAAATAAATGGGCAGATAGTGTGTATAGTAAACTTAGTAACGATGAACGTATAGCACAATTAATGGTGGTAAGGTTAAGCAGCATAGATGTTAAAACCAAACAAATAACATTTTACGATGATAAAGTTTTAGGATTGGTAACAAAATATAACATTGGTGGTGTATGCATTTTTCAAGGTAGCCCAGTAAAACAAGCTATTGCTATTAATAATTTACAAGCAAAAGCAAAAACACCTTTGCTCATGTGTATAGATGCTGAGTGGGGCGTAGGTATGCGTATAACAGATAGTGTGTTGCCCTTACCTAGGCAAATGATGCTAGGTGCAATGACAAATGATGCTATAGTTTATCAATACGGCCAATTGGTAGCTGCACAATGCAAGCGTATTGGTTTGCAAGTAAATTATGCCCCGGTGGTAGATGTAAATAACAACCCAAATAACCCAGTAATAAATGATAGAAGTTTTGGAGAAGATAAATATAAAGTAGCCAACTTTGGTATAGCATATATGAAAGGCATGCAAGATGCTGGCGTAATGGCTTGTGCAAAACATTTTCCTGGCCATGGTGATGTGGCAACTGATTCTCATTTTGATTTGCCAGTTATTAATAAAACCATGGCTCAGTTAGATTCTTTAGAGCTATACCCGTTTAGAAAAATATTTGATGCTGGTATAAGCAGCGTAATGCTTGCCCATTTGTATATACCTGCAATTGATAAAACTCAAAATAGAGCTACCTCACTATCGCCATTAAATATTAATGGTTTAATGCGTACAAATTTAAAATATAACGGACTCACTTTTACCGATGCATTGGAAATGCAAGGCGTAAAAAAATATTTTCCTAATGGTGAAGCATCGGTACAATCAATTATTGCAGGTAACGATATGCTTTGCTTACCCGAAGATGTGCCCATGGCAATAAAAAAAATAAAGGAAGCCATAAAAAAGAAAAAATTAAGTTGGGCAGATATTGAATTGCATTGTAAAAAGGTACTTGCTTCAAAGTATGTATACGGTTTAGCTAGTTTAAAACCAATAAATATTACCAACCTTACCAATGATTTAAATGCTAACATACCTGCCATGCGTAAGCTGGTGGCAGAAAATGCGATAACCTTAGTTTCAAAAAAAGATAGTGTGTTTTTTCCTTTAAGAGATACTAAACCAGGCAATGTAGCCTTTGTGGGCATTGGTATTGCCAATGAAAACTCTTTTGCTAAAAGAGTAAAACAAGATTTTAATGCCACCATATTTTACATAAACAATGCTGATACTTTTAATGAAGAGCTAATAAAAAAATTGCAAACGTACAAACAAGTTGTAATTGGTATACATGGGCTTGGAAGGTATGCCGCCACTAACTTTGGGCTAAGTACAACTTTAATTAAAACCATAAATACAATACAACAAAAAACAAATAACATTAGTTTTTTATTTTCAAATGCATATGCTGCAAAAAATATGTGTGCTGCCCCTAACCTAGTATTATGCTATGAAGATGATGCCATTGTGCAAAACGCAGCAGCTGATATGCTTAAAGGTATATTGCCATATAAAGGTGTGCTACCTGTAACTATTTGCCCTAGTTTGCCTTATGGGTTTGGTATAGCTACTACAACTGCTGCACCAATTTTTGAAAAAAGTTTAGCAACTTTTAATACAAATTATTTTTTAAAAATAGATAGTATTGCTGCTGATGCCATTGCAAATTATGCAACTCCTGGCTGTGCAGTGCTTGCTTTAAAAGATGGTAAAATAGCCTACCAAAAAGCTTACGGTAACTACACATATAATATCAATGCTACACCAGTAACCTTACAAACGGTATATGATTTAGCTTCTGTTACTAAAATAGCAGCAACAACTTTAGCTGTAATGAAACTGTATGAAGAAGGTAAGCTTGATTTAAAAAAAAAATTAAGTAACTACCTTTCTGAAACTGTAGGTACTAATAAAGAAAATATACTTATAGAAAATTTGTTGTTGCACGAAGCTGGCTTGGTAGCGTTTATTCCTTTTTATAAAGAAACAATAGATGCTACTGGCAAACCATTTTCTAATTTATACAGCAGCACTGCAACCGATACTACACAAATAGAGGTTGCACAAAATCTTTTCTTAAAAAATAATTGGGCAGATACTATTTATAGCAGAATTTTAAAAAGCCCCGTTGGCCAAAAGGGTAAATATGTTTACAGCGATAATGATTATATTTTTTTAGCAAAGGTGGTTGAAAAAATTGTTGGAAAAAGCATTGCAGATTATGCTGCTGAAACATTTTATGCTCCTATGCAACTGTATAGTATAGGTTACAATCCTTTATTTAGAAACCCCTTACAAAATATTGCTCCAACTGAAAACGAATTGGTTTTTAGGCAACAGCTTGTGCAAGGCTATGTACATGACCCCGGTGCTGCTATGTTGGGTGGTGTAGCTGGCCATGCTGGGCTATTTAGCAATATATATGATTTGGCTGCTTTAATGCAAATGCTATTAAATGGTGGGGAGTTTAATGGTAAAAGATATTTACAGCCTCAAACTGTAAATTTATTTACTACATACCATAGCAATACTAGCCGCAGGGGATATGGTTTTGATAAACCTGAAAAAGATAATGATAAAAAAGATGAGCCTTACCCTTGCCTTTCAGCATCTGCCACCACTTTTGGCCATACAGGTTTTACAGGCACTTGCACTTGGGCAGACCCTTCAGTTGGATTAGTGTATGTTTTTTTGAGTAATAGAGTATATCCTGATGTGAGCAAAAAGCTACTTCAATTAAATGTTAGAGGCAACATCATGCAAAATTTATACAATTCGTTTAACTTGTAAAATAATCAACATTTATTGCCAAAATGTCCTATTTCATGTAACTTGCAGCTATTAAGTTATACCCAAATTATGAAACTTTTTTTTCTAACTATTTGTTTTGTTGCAGTTGTTTTTTTTGCATCATCATGCAAAGATGAATATACTTTTTGTGAAACTCCTACGGCAGTAAGTTTTAATAACCAATTTTTTAAACCAGCTATGGGTGCTACTCCAGAAACACCAACATTGGCTCCAAATTTAAATATTAAATTAATAAGTTCAGGTACATCTATATATAGTAACCAACCAAACATTATTGGTTTTGTTTTAAATTTAAGCCCAGCATCAGATACAGCAAGGTATCAAATATCTATAGATAATGTACAACCAAAAGATACACTTACTATAGTTTACAATTCTACAAAAGTAAATTTATCGGCAGTGTGTGGAGATGTGTTTTATAAAAGAATATTAAGCTATAAAACCACTACTCATACTATAGATTCTGTAAGACTAACAAACCCAATTGTTACCAATATAGAGGTTGAAAATGCAAGAGTATTTTTTTAAGCAAGTATAGTAAAATACTATTTTTATTAAGCAAAGCTTTGTGTAATAATGTAAATTGTTTAACTCAATATCATTATTATTCTACTCTAAATTTATTTTCTCATCAACAGCATTTCTAAACACAAAAGCACTACGTTTTTTTAGTGGATTTTCGTGTTGCAAAAATATTTCTTTACGCATTTGCACAATGTCTACACACTTATAAATTGCTTCTCTTAACGATGCTTCATTTGCTATACCTTTACCTGCAATATCAAATGCAGTACCATGGTCAGGAGAGGTACGAACTCCATTTATACCAGCAGTAAAATTTACACCTTCGCCAAATGCTAATGATTTAAAGGGTATTAAACCTTGATCGTGATATAGAGCCAATACACAATCAAATTTATCGTAACTACCCCTAGCAAAAAAAGCATCAGCACTATATGGGCCAAAGCAGAAAATATTTCTTTTGTTGGCTTCAATTATTGCAGGTTGTATAATATCAATCTCTTCTTTTCCTACCAAGCCTTCATCGCCAGTATGTGGGTTTAAACCAAGTATTGCAATTTTTGGTTTATCTATACCAAAATCTTTTTTAAGCGATTGGTTTATGAGTTGTAGCTTACTTAAAATTGCCTCTTTAGTAATGTATTGAGCTACATCCTTTATAGCAACATGCTCTGTTAGCAATGCCACCCTCATATTATCAGCTACCATCATCATTACTACATCTTTTACCCCAAATAAATCTTTTAAGTAAGGTGTATGCCCAGTAAAATTAAACGTATCGCTTTGGATATTTTTTTTATGTATAGGTGCTGTTACCAGCCCATCTATTCTGTTTTCTAATAAAGCTTCGGCTGCGGTAGTTAAGCTCATTAAAGCATGTTTTCCACCTGCATCAGTAAGTTGGCCGGGGTTAACCGGCACATCATCTTCCCAACAATTATATACATTTACTTGCTTAGTACTTACATTATCTTCATTTTTAACAATGTTAAAAGTTAAGTGGTTTTCAGGCAATGTTTTTCTGTAAAAATTCAACATTTTATTATTAGCAAAAATTACAGGCGTACAAATATCTAGCATCCTAGCATCGCTAAAAACTTTTACAATAGTTTCCGGGCCTATGCCATTTATATCTCCACAACTAACTCCAATTATAGGTTTATGTACCGTATTTATCATGTTATTTTATGTATTTTTACTAGAGCAGCTGGTTTATTTATATTATTTGTAATTTCTGTTTCTTATTTCATTCAGCAAAATTACCTTATGTTTATCATAAATATTCATTAAGTACAATATTTGTAAACCTCTATCTTCAAATATTTTTTAATAAAATTTTAATCTATCAATACCTATGCGTTTTTTATTTTTTATTTTTTTTGTAATTCTATCTGTTACAAACACTTCAGCTCAAACATCGGGCTATAGCGGTACTGGTAGCAATATAGATGTAGATAATTATCAAATATATTGGAGAATTAACCCTGATAGTGCTTTAGGCATAAAGGGTGTAGTTAAAATAAAATTTAAAACAACTGTAAACGCTGTTAATAGAATTTCGTTCGATTTAAGATCAGTGCACATAATCGATGATATAATTTTTAGAGGGGTATCTATTTCGGCTAGCAGAAGTGGAAACACATTTACCATACCTGCTGCTATACCTGTTGCTGGCACTAGAGATTCAGTAACTATATTCTACCACGGTGCTCCCCCAACTGCCAACCAAGCAGAAACTGGATTTACTAAAACTACCGGGGCTGGTGGTAATGTTATTTATACACTATCAGAATCTTATGAAGATAGAGATTGGTGGCCATGTAAGGCAGATATGCAAGACAAGGCGGATACTATTGATATAACCGTAAACGTACCATATTGTACTAACAACGCTACTGTAGCATTGGCAACCGATACTTTTTGGGTGGCAAGTAATGGTACCCTAATAGACTCTACCATTGATATTAGCGGTACACAAGCACAACGCAACCGTACATTTACATACATAAACAGGTATCCAATGACGAGTTATTTGGTGTGCTTAGGTATAGCAAGGTATACACGTTTTTACAAAGGCACAGTGCAAGTTGGTGGGTTTGAAACACCAGTTGTATATTATTTATATGCTGGCAAATCTGCTGCTACCTACACAAGCATAGTAGCAGCTATGGATACGGCTACTAAAATTGTAACCAAATTTGCTCCACTATTTGGTAATTATCCCTATCCAGATCCTTTAAAGGGTGGCAAGCATGGGTTTTACGAAGGCTGCCCAGGTGGTGCTATGGAGCATCAAACATTTTCGGCTATGAGCACTGGGTCATTACAATCTAAAAGTACATTGGTACATGAGCTTACACACCAATGGTTTGGCGATAAAGTAAGTTTTGCAACATGGAATGATTTGTGGCTAGCTGAAGCATTTGCTGAGTACTCCCCATCATTAGCAGCTGAATTTGTTGGCATGGGTTTTACCCCTTTTAGTGCCAGAAATTCATTAAAATCTACAGCCTTGCAACAAACAGCACCAGTATACATTCCTAATTCTGGCATAGCATCTTCCAACACAATTTGGAATGGGAGTGGCACTGTAGCCTACGGTTCATCAGTATATCAAAGGGGGGCTATGGTAGTTTCTATGCTTAGAACTTTATGTGGCGATACAATGTTTTTTAACATTCTGAGAGATTATCAAACATCACCAAACCTTGCATACAAAACAGCCAATTATGATACTATTAGGCAACGCTTTGTAGATAGTATAGGTTTGGATATATCTCAATTTTTTGAAGATAATGTAAAAGGTACAGGCTATGCAAACTACAATATTTTATATGGCATAGCTGGAGTTGGCAATAAAACATTATTGCTAGGTGTTGGTTCACAATCACAACAACGCAATAATCCAAGCATTCCTCCAGCATCTACAGTTGCATATTTTAATAACCCAATAGTGGTGCATGTAAAAGGTGCCTTACCTACAGAAGATACAACTGTGGTGTTTTTTGATTGGGGCAATGGGGTTTTATCTAAAGCTGGTAAAGGAGTTGGGCCACAAATAACTGGCAACTCTTTATCCTATAATTTGTCATTTACACCAATAACTTTTGCTTATGATGATAGTGCTAGAACTATGTCATTAGGTACAATGGTACCATCAACAATTTTAAGCGTAAACTTGGTAGACTTTGAAGTAAAAAAACAACAAAATTTACACATAGCTAGTTTGGTTTTGGCTGGCTCAAAGTCAAATGAAATTGCAAAACTAGAAAGAGGTGGAGATGGTATAAATTTTTCTGAAATAGGTAATATGAATAGATCAAATGAAAATAATGGTAATACAACATTCACCTTCGCTGATAATAATCCATTGCCATTTGTAAATTTTTACCGAGCAAAGTTTAGAAACGATATTGAGGAATACAAATACTCATCTATTATAAAAATTAATACAAATAAAACTCAACAAGTAACACTGTTATACAACGTTGTAAAAAATAATTTACAACTTAATACCACTAGTATTATAGGTAAAAACATATTGGTTGAAATTTTTGATGGCTCAGCAAAATTAGTAGCCAAAAAAATGATTAAAAATGCAGGTACAATTGAGTCTATTTCTTTAATAAATAAAAGTGCCGGTTTGTATGTTGCAAAAGTTACTATTAGCAACCAACTTGTAGAAACCATACAATTTGTTGTACAATAACTCAAACACCAAAATTTATTTCATATTTAATTGTATAGCTATTTTCAAAAACTCATGCTTATAAAGCAATCCTTTATATTAATCCTATTTTTGCTTCATGTACACATTAAAAAAATCGCTTGGACAACATTTTTTAAAAGATGAAGCTATCATAAAACAAATTATAGACAGCCTTCAAACACATACATACAAAAATTTATTAGAAGTAGGGCCCGGTGTAGGTGCATTAACCAAAGAGCTTATAAAAATACCCAACATTAATTTTAAAGCAGTAGAGTTAGATGATGAAAAAGTACCCTTATTAAAACAACGGTACCCTGTTTTAAACGATAAAATCATCCATCAAAATTTTTTAGATATTGATAAACCTTTTGATGAGCCATTTACGGTTATTGGAAATTTTCCTTACAACATATCTACTCAAATTTTATTTAAAATACTCGATTGGAAAGATGAAGTACCAGTAGTAATAGGCATGTTTCAAAAAGAAGTGGCCGAAAGAGCAGCTGCCACACCTGGTGGTAAAATTTATGGCGTTTTAAGTGCATTAATTCAGCCATTTTACGATATTGAATATTTGTTTGATGTACCGCCTACTAGCTTTAACCCACCACCAAAAGTAATGAGTGGAGTAATTAGGCTTACACGTAAAAAAGAAACGTTAGTTGTAAAAAGCGATAAAGCTTACAGAACATTAGTAAAAACAGCATTTCAACAAAGAAGAAAAACGCTGAGAAATGCCACTAAAAGTTTGTTTATGCCAGATGTACTGCAAGATCCTATTTTTGAATTAAGAGCAGAACGTTTATCCATTGAAGATTTTGCTGCCTTGACTTTTAAAATGAGTTGAAGCAAATGTTATACAAAGCCACAAAGGTAACTAAGGGCACAAAGATTTTTATGGTTACGCTTGGCATACGTTGTTTTCTTTGTTTCTTTGTGTGAAAATAAAAATGTATGATCCCAACCAAAGTACGCCTTGTAACTGCTGCTGCCCTATTTGATGGGCATGATGCTGCCATTAACATTATGCGTAGAATTTTGCAAAGCAAAGGTGCAGAAATAATTCACTTAGGCCACAACCGTAGCGTAGCAGATATTGTAGAATGTGCTATTGAAGAAGATGTGCAGGGCATTGCTATAACAAGTTACCAAGGCGGCCATGTGGAGTTTTTTAAATACATGAAAGACTTGTTGGAAGAAAACGGCAGTGGTCATATAAAAATATTTGGCGGCGGCGGTGGTACTATTTTACCAACAGAAATTGAGGAGCTTCATAATTATGGTATTACCAGAATTTATAGTCCAGATGATGGACGTAGCATGGGTTTGGAAGGAATGATACAAGATGTGATTGATAAATGTGGCCCACACACACCTACAGCCCCCCCACCCCCCAAAGGGGGGATCAAAGCGGCAATGTCTCCAGAAAATGGCAAGTACGCTTTAGGCGAATGGAAAGACATTATTACCATTGCAAGGGCTATTACAAAGGCAGAAAATGGAGAGAACCCACCGCTTGCAAATATAAAAAAAACTCAAAGTATTGGAGACCAAATCCCCCCTTTGGGGGGCGGGGGGGCTGGGGCAGTGTTAGGTATCACCGGCACAGGTGGTGCCGGCAAATCATCCGTAACCGATGAAATT
>JANMAV010000066.1:0-11569 GCA_031360055.1 Ferruginibacter sp. | reverse complement strand
GCTGGATATATTTTGATGATGCCCTTTAAAGATAGTATGTAACGTAATTTACGGCCCATTTTTAGCGATAACGTACAACTCATTTTTTGTGAGCTTAAGTAAAGCGACTCGGCTATACTAGGCGCTAGTGCTTTAGTGTGGGATAGGTAGGAGTTTGAAATATTTTATGGAAAGTTTCTTATTTTGAAAAAACAAAGTGCCTTTTTTTGTTTAAAATGTTTTATTTAAATTGAAGAAAAATAATACTTTTATTGTAATATTAATTCTAAAAATTACTAAATTATTAATTATTCACCAATAATTTTAAACACATGAAAACATCTATTAAAAGCAAAATTTTATTTGTACTTTCTTTATTATTTGGTTTGTTTTTCATAAACGCTGGGCTTGACAAATTTTTTCATTACATGCCTATGCCAACTGAAATGCCTGAAAAAATGATGAAGGCTTTTGCTGCATTTACAGAAATTGGGTGGCTAATGCCTTTAGTTGCCTTTGCTGAAATTATTGGTGGGTTGCTTATTATTTTTCCAAAAACAAGAGCTTTGGGTGCATTAATAATTTTTCCGGTAATGGTTGGTATATTTTTAACCAACATTGTACAAAGCACAGATGGCCTACCTATAGCTATAGTTTTTGGGGTAATACTTTTATGGATTATGTATGAAAACAGGCAAAAATATTTTCCTCTCATAAATTAAAAACAAAACCTAAATTATATTTTAAAATCGTATACCCGGCCTATCATTACGGGAGTTTATTTGGCTTACCGCAATTAGCTGATCTACCCTATCAGCAAAGCCTTTATAATACACTAGTATGGTATAATTATTTTCAGTTTCCCAATAATTTCCTTCTAGTGGATTGGTATAATCAGCAACGGCGGTTTCTTTATTAGCAAGTAAATACGTATAGGAATAGTATCCCTGTTTCATAAAAACTTCACCTTCATAAAGTTGGGTACTATCATTAAATTTCATTTTGTATGTATTGTTTAATTCATAGTTAGTGAATTGGCCAGCTATGTATAAATTTTGGTTGGCAAAATGCTCTCCATTTGATGGGGCAAAACTAAATTTAACTAGTGCATAATCTCCTTGCCACAATGGGTTTATTGTTTCGTAGGTAGTAATGTTATACGTACCATTATAATCAGGGTAATAGGTGTAGCGTTGAGCACTTCTATCGGCATCAGTTTTTACATACATGTTTGTGTAAGTTTTTGCATAATCGGCATGGTCTATCCTATCACTTTGTAAACGAAAGCTTCTTAAATCTAACCATCGCCATTCTTTACCTGCTGCAAACTCTGCAACATTATTGTTGGTGTAATCCAATACATTACCCCTAATAAATGTTGGAGCAATATCTTTTTGTGCATTGTCCCATCTATTATTTTGTAGAATAACAGTTTTAATTTGTTGTGCTGCACTAAAAGCATTTAAATCGGCCGTGGTTACTGTAAAGTTTACTTTTTGGTATGTAGTAAAATTATACGTGCCTCTAGTTTGTATAATTGAAGCATGTATTTTTGCTTTATCATCTACTACCAACAACCTTTTAGTAAAGGCAAGTTTTGCAGTATCACCATCTAAATAAACTTTTAAAATGTAATTGCCAGAGCGTAAGGGTAATGAATTTTGATCAGGCAATATTGCTTGATAGTGGGTATACCTAGTAAGTGCTAATGATGAATAACGGTATGTAGTTATCCGGTTTTGAGTAAACCCTTTTAAATAATCAAAAGGGCTAAGGTTTGCAGGCTGCCAGTTATAATCACACAATTGATAGCTGTAATAATAGCTTTTATAATTGCCTTCCAAATCATCAAACTCAAGCTGCAACCTATCTCCACTATTTAATGCATAAATAGGAAGTTGTGTTTGAATACCATATTGATAAAATTGAGCAGTTGCAATGTATGGTTTGTATACTTTATCTGGCAGTTGAGCTGTTGCTTTGCTAACAAGCAAAACAACTATACAAAAACTTATTGCAATACTTAAGTTGAAACGCATTTATACCTATTAATGATTTAGTTTTGAAGGTACAAAAAAATGTGAATGCTTTGAACGTATCGCTATTTATTGCCAAAAGATTAGCATCTGTTAAACAAAAAACTTTTAGTCGTTTTATAATTGGGCTTGCTGTAGCAGCTACTACCTTAAGTGTGGCTGTAATGATTATTGCACTAAGTTTTGTAAACGGTTTTCAAAGGGTTGTAAGTACTAAAGTTTTTAATTTTTGGGGGCATGTAAGGGTATCGCAAAATATTGATAATAGGGTGGGTAATGCTGAAGAATATCCTATTGTGGCAAGCGATAGTATTGAAAGGTTTTTAAAAATGCTGCCAGAAGTTAGTTTAGTTGAAAAATATGCTACAAAATCTGCCATACTAAAATTTGGAACTGACATTGAAAGTGTATTATTAAAAGGTGTAGATAGCCAATTTAATTTTAACAGATTACAACCATTTTTACTAGAAGGAAAATGGATAAATTTTGCAGATAGTGGTTATAGCAAACAAATAAATATAAGTAAATATACTGCCAACCAATTGCAGCTATCAGTTAATGATAGTTTGCTGGTATATTTTTTTAAGCAAGATGGTAGTAAAAGTGTACGTAAACTACATATTGCAGGCATATACAATGTTGGTATTGAGGATTATGATAAAAATTTTGCACTCTGTGATATAAACCTCATAAGGCGTTTAAATAATTGGCAACCAAGTGAAATTGGAGGTTATGAAATTTTATTAAAAAACTATAAAAATGTAGATGCCTTTGCAGAAAACACTAATAAAGAATTGCCTGATAGTTGGTATAGTAAAAGTATAAAAGAAGTGTACCCACAAATATTTGATTGGCTTGCTTTGCAAGGCCAATTAAAAAATATTTTATTGGGAATTATGCTGGTAGTTGCTGTTGTAAATTTAATTACTTGCCTTATAATTTTAGCCTTGGAACGTACCGCCATGACGGGAATTTTAAAAGCAGTAGGTGCATCAGATTGGCAAATACAAAAAGTATTTTTATACAACACTTCCGCTGTAGCAGTATTGGGCATTGTTGCAGGCACTCTATTAGCACTAGGCATTTGTTTTTTACAACAAAAAACTGGTTTTATAACTCTAAATGAAGAGTCATACTATATGAATAAAGCACAGGCAGATGTAGATTGGCTGCAGGTTTTAGTGGTAGATGTAATTACTTTATTGGTATGCATTGCCACACTTATAGTACCTACTTATTTAGTAAAAAAAGTACAAGCTGTTAGGGCTATTAATTTTAGATAGAACTTAAACATTTAAAATTATACATACACACAACCTCTAAACCCCCTACCACCATAATATGATTGTGCTCCATTGTGATAAATAAACACCGTATCATACCTACAATCGCCAAAAATAGAACCTCCAAGTTTACGAATGTTAGGAGGGGTAAGTAGCCAACTTGAAGTTTTGGTATCAAAACTTCCTAGCTGTTGTAAAGCCCTGTATTGCTGTTCAGTTAATAATTGCACACCCATAGCGGCTGCCATATCTACTGCATTAGTTTTTGGGGCATGTTCTTTTCTTGATTGTAGGCCTTCCATATCATAGCAGCAACTCCTTCTACCTGCTGGGCTTTCAGCAGCACAATCTACATAGCAGTATGTATTGGCTTTGCTATCATATTCAACTACATCAGGCTCACCACCTGTAATTTCCATTTGCTGTATTGCCCACAGTGCCTGAGTATTTGACAATAATTTTTTTAAAACATTGGCCCACAATATTCCTTTATGTAAGTGTATATTTTTTGCAAACCTTGTTTGTAAAGTTGCCAACAAATTTGTTTGCTCCTCTTTTGTTAAAACATTTTTTGATTTTGCAGGCATAAAATTGTATTAAATAAAGAAATTTATTATCAATTTACTTTAAAATTTTGAATATCATGTTTCGTTTACATCCATGTAATTACCCTACAGCTTCAGTTTGTTGTTGCTTGGTATACATAGCAAAATATGCTGCCTTGTTATTCATCAATTCATCATGGGTACCTTGCTCAACAATAGCACCATCTTCCAAAACTATAATTTTATCAAACTTAAATAATGAAAATATTCTGTGAGTGATTATAATGGCAGTTTTATGCTGCAGATATGTGTTTAGATTTTCAATTATTTTATTTTCAGTTCTAGCATCTACTGCACTCAAACAATCATCAAAAAGTACAAGTTGTGGCTTTTTTATTAAAGCTCTAGCTATTGATATGCGTTGTTTTTGCCCACCACTTAACGTTACTCCTCTTTCTCCAACCGTTGTTTCAAATTTATCGTCAAAAAGCATTATTTCGTCATAAATATTTGCTTGCTGGGCTGCTGTAAAAACTTCATCATCAGTAGCATATTTAGCACCAAATTTTATGTTGTTGGTAATGGTATCGCTAAACAAAAATACATCTTGTGGTACATAGCTAATTTGTTCTCGTAAACTATTTGTGGTAATATTTTTAATGTCTACTCCGTCATACAGAAGCCGTCCTGAATCAGCATCATACATGCGTAAAAGTAGTTGTGCTAGTGTACTTTTTCCTGATCCAGTTTTACCCACTATTGCAATTTTTTGGCCTGCAGTTATTTGTACAGTACAGTTTTTTAAAGCTTGTATACCAGTATGTGGGTAAGTAAAATTTACATGTTGCAAACTAATATTGCCTTGCAACTCAATAGGAGTAGCAGTTTTACCATCTGTAATTTTTGATGTTGTTAATAAAAATTCATTTATTCTTTTTTGTGATGCTACAGCTCTTTGTGTCATACTTGCCGTCCACCCAATAGCACTTACAGGGAAAGTTAGCATTTGAATATACAATACAAACTCAGCAATTTTACCTACAGATGCTCCTTGCACAGCATGCACAACATCTAAGCCTCCTATTAAAATAGTAGCTAACGTACTTAAGCCAATAACTAAACTCATTGCAGGAAAATATATGGCTTCTGTTTTAGCTAAGCTTAAAGAATTAGTTCTATACTCATTGCTATTATTTTTAAAAAACTGTAGCATGGCTTTTTCTTGTACAAAAGATTTTATAACTCTAATGCCTGAATAACTTTCTTGTGCATTGGTAGTTAAGCTGCTTAATAACGCTTGTATTTTTTCACTCTTTTTATTGATGATTGTATTTACAATAAAAATAGCAATGGCTAAAATAGGTAAAGGGCAAAGGGCTACTACGGTAAGCTTTACATCAGACTTTAGCATAAAATATACACTAAACCCAATAATGGCAGCCAAATTAATAAAGTACATAATAGCCGGCCCAGTATACATCCTTACCCTACTCACATCTTCCGAAATCCGATTCATTAAATCTCCAGTTGATTGGGTTTTATAAAAACCAGTATCTAACTGTTGGTAGTGTTTAAAAATATCATTTTTTTGATCAAACTCAATATGACGGCTCATTACAATAATAGTTTGCCTCATTAAAAACATAAAAAAACCACTTATTAATGCAATGATCAACAAAATTATACCTGTGTATAATATTTTACTTTGAAATGGTTTATCGTTATACCAGCTAATAATTTTTACCACCAAAACATCATAATTACCAGCGTACTGCTGTACTGCTGTGTTGGTTGTGCCCTTTAAGGCAGAAACCACAGAGTTTACCACATAACCTGTGAGTTGAGGAGATAATATTCTAAAATAATTGGTGAGTACTACAAATAAAATTCCAAGCAAAAATGAAAACTTGTACTTTTTAAAATATTTGTTGAGGGTTGATAATTGAGTCATTAGTATGCAAATTTAGTTGATTAGTTTGTTTGGTGGAGCTAGTATTAGGAATTTGGAATTTGGATTTGGGAATTGGGCTCTCGGTAAACTCAATTTCCTCTTTACTCTGCGGTGAAAGTTGATTGGAGATTAGTTGATTTGTTTATTGGTGGATTTGTTTATTGGTTGATTTGTGGATTTGTGGAGCAGGAATTGGGAATTCGGCTATACGTAAACTCTGTTCTTTCTTTTCATTGCAGTGAATGTTTAATGGTTGATTTGGTGGGGTTGGAATTAGGAATTGGGCTCTGCGTAAGCTTATTTACTCATGTTCTCTGTGGTGAATAAGGCTATTTGATAGAAATGATGATTTAAAAATTGAATAATAAATTACAATTTTATAACTGCAACAAACTAAACAACTAATAAACTAATTTTACAAATGGATAAAAATTTTTACACTCAATTTAATGAGCTTATAAAAACAAGACGTTCTGTTTTTCCTGATCAATATGAAGCAGGAAAAGTAGTTGAAGATGCCATAATTGAGCAAATACTTACCAATGCCATGTGGGCTCCTAACCACGGTAAAACTGAACCTTGGAAGTTTACGGTATTTACTGGGCAAGGATTACAAACTTTAGCTCAATTTCAAGCAGATGCTTATAAAAAAACTAGTGGTGACAAATTTAGTCAAAGCCGTTACGATAAATTATTAGAAACTCCCTTAAAAGCAAGCCACATAATTGCATTACAAATGGTAAGAACTACCACTAAAAATATTCCAGAAATTGAAGATATTGCTGCTGTAGCCTGTGCTGTGCAAAATTTACATTTAACAGTACATGCAGCTGGGCTTGGTGGCTACTGGACAACCGGAGGGGTAACTTATAACAATGCTGCAAAACCATTTTTTAATCTTTCTGTGCAAGATAAATTGTTAGGTTTCTTTTACATTGGAAACATTGCTGTACCCACACCACAAGCTAGCAGAGAAGGTTTAGGAGAAAAAGTTATTTGGATTAGGGTTTAGATTACATAAAATTCTATTATTTTATGCTTTACAAGTATAATATAAAAAACCTACCAGCCCATTTGTTTCCTTAAATTATTAATGTGAGCTGTATGATGTTTGCCGTGCCATGCATATTGGCCTAGCAAATACCAAACTGACATTTGTTTACCATACTGTGGGTGAATAACAGTACGTTGCCACTCGGCATCTTCTACATGTTTTAATACTGCAAGCATTCGTGCATGCAAAGCATATAACAAGGTGAGGGATACATTTATAGGAATATTTTTATAATCAGCTAATGTAGTAAATGCGTTTTCGTCGTATGGTTTTATAGTAGGGTTATCTTCAGTTAGTGCTAATTTAAAACGCATAAAAGCATTTATATGGCTATCAGCTACGTGGTGCACCACTTCCCTACTGTTCCACCCATCAGGGCGGTAAGGTACTTCAAGTTGATCAGCATCTAAATTTGTTATGGCATATTCAAGGGCTTTTGGCAAATGCTCAATATCAAGCAACCATTCTTTTAATTGTGCATCAGAAAATGGTTGCTCAATATATTTGCCAATTGGGTATTGTAATGCTGTCATTTTTATTTTGTTGGTGCTGGTGCAGCTGGTTTTATTTCTAGCAATTCTATTTCAAATATAAGCACCGCATTTGGCGTTATTGCTGCTCCTTGTGGTGGGTATTCGCCATAGCCCAATTCACTTGGTATGTAAACTTTCCACTTATCACCTGGTGTCATTAATTGTAAAATCTCTGTCCATCCTTTTATTACCCCATTTAATGGAAAGCTAGCAGGAGAACCTCTTTTAACTGAATTATCAAACTCTGAACCATTAGTGAGTGTACCAACATAATGTACAACAACGGTATCAATAGCCAACGGTTTTGCTGTGCCTTTGCCTGATGATATTACTTCGTACTGCAAACCATTTGGTAAGCTAGTTACTTGGCTACGTTTTTTATTTAAAGCTAAAAAATTTCTTCCTTCCTGTTTTAAAGCTTCCGTTTTTTTCTTACTATACGATTGCAGTTTTTCTTGTAAAGTCATACTAGCTTGTTCTTTAGTAAATACTGTATTTTTATTGCCATAAACATCATTCATTGCTTTTGCAAACATGGCTACATTTAATTTGTCTGCTCCTGCTTGTTTCATACTGTTGGCTACACTCATGCCTGCAGCATAGCTAAAGCTATCTAATGAATTTCTACAAACTTGTGGGGCAACAATTACAGTTGAAGTTTTTGTTTTAGTTGTGGTGGTGGTTTTTGTTTGTGCACTAGCATTAAAAACAGCTATACAAGCTGCTGCCGTTACCAATAATTTGTTCATATTATACTATTTTAAAATTTTACGCAATATAATTAAGTACAACACAAATACATATAGTTTTATGTTAAACCTATTTGCTTTAAAATTTTGTGCCTATGTAATAAAAATAATATTTACTAAATCATACATTGAAGAAAAACATAGCACTAAAATCTTCTTGTAGAGAAGTGTTGAAAATAGTTTTGTTAACCATCAATGCTTTTTCCATTTGTAAGTGCAATAAATACATCTTCCAAATTAGCAGCTTTAACTTGTTTTGGTTTTTCAAAACCAGATGCTACAAGCTCATCAATCATTGCATCTGGCGTACTCATTTTTATAATTTTACCTTCATCAATAATGGCAATTCTATCACATAGCTGTTCAGCTTCATCCATATAATGTGTAGTAAGTATAACTGTGGTACCGGCTGCCCTTATTTCTTTTATTAATGCCCACAAGTTACGCCTAGCTTGAGGATCAAGGCCGGTTGTAGGCTCGTCTAAAAATATAATTTTCGGGTTATTTATTAAAGTTGTAGCTATACTAAACCGCTGCTTTTGGCCGCCGCTTAATTGCTTACTTTTAGCTTTAGCTTTATCTTGTAAATCTACTTTTTTAAGTAAATCCATTGCATCTACATTGTGGTTGTATAGGCCACAAAACAATTGTATGAGCTCTAATAAATTGAGGCCTGGGTAAAATCCAGCACTTTGCAATTGCACCCCTATTATTTTTTTTATTTCGTTTGGAGCTTCATCTAAATCAATACCATCTACCCATACCTTACCAGATGTTTTTTGCCTTAAGGTTTCAATAATTTCTAAAGTGGTGCTTTTACCTGCACCGTTTGGCCCTAACAAGCCAAAAATCTCTCCTTCCTCTACGGTAAAAGATATAGATTTTACAGCTTCAAAATTGCCATAGGTTTTTACTAAATTTTCAACTTTTATAATTGACATGTTGTTGAGGTTGCTTACAGCCCTTAAAACTAATAAAGGCTACTTTTACTTTTTGTAAAAATTGTTGAGAATGTTTTACAAAATTATTAATTATTCATAATAAAATTATTCATTAAGATACCCTTCTAGCTCTTCCATCATTTTTTGGCTTCCAATAAACATGGGGGTACGTTGGTGCAATTCAGTTGGTACAATATCTAAAATATTAATTTTACCGTTTGTGGCTTTTCCACCGGCTATTTGTACAATAAAAGCAAAAGGGTTACACTCATATAACAACCTTAATTTTCCACCAGGTTTATCCGTTGTACCGGGGTACATAAATATGCCTCCTTTTATTAAATTACGATGCACATCGCTAACCATACTGCCAATATACCTTTGTGTATATGGGCCACCATTGCTTTTATCTTTTCTTTGGCAACCATCAATATATTTTTGAACTGGCTTTTCGTATCTAAAAAAGTTACCATGATTTACTGAATACATTTTTCCATTTTGGGGGCATTTAATGTTTGGATGGCTCAATAAATATTCACCAATTTGCCTATCTAATGTAAAACCATTTACCCCACGTTTGGTGGCATATACTAACATGGTAGACGAGCCGTATACAACATATCCGGCAGCAACTTGCATATTCCCAGGTTGTAAAAAATCTTCTTTAGTAGCCGGCTTTCCTAACTCACTTACTCTTTTATAAATGCTAAAAATAGTACCAATGCTTACATTTACATCTATGTTGCTACTACCATCTAGGGGGTCAAATAGGCAAACGTATTTTGATTTGTTACTGGTTTCATCATCAAATAAAACTATATCATCCAACTCTTCACTACCAATACCTGCACAGCTAATACCATGCTTTAATACACCCACTAATTGATCGTTAGCAAAAACATCTAACTTTTTAACTTCTTCACCCTGTACATTTATGGTTCCTTCATCTCCCAAAATATCAACTAACCCGGCTTTGTTTACCTCAACATTTACTCTTTTACATGCTAAACCAATATCTCTCAAAAGCCCGGCTAGCTGACCTGTAGCTTGAGGAAAAGCTCTCATTTCTTGAATCGTAAACTCATCCAGAGTAAGTATATTTCTATTTGTAGCCATAAGTGGTTTTGCTAAATTATTAGCTAATTTTTAATGTTATAAATTATGGTTGCAATATATAAACATTTGCTTTGTTATTTTTTAGATTCTTAATAATTTACATTTTTACTAAATGAAATTTATGCATCTTTCGCTATCTTGTGATTTTTCAACAATTCAACAATTCAATAATTAACTAATGCAGGTTTTTAAATTTGGCGGAGCTTCAATAAATAGTATTGAACGTATTAAAAATACAGCAAGTATAATACAACAACATTCTAGTAACAAATTGTTAGTAGTAATATCTGCCATGGGCAAAACTACCAATGCACTCGAAAAAATAGTAGATGCATTTTATGAAAACAGGAAAGATGATGCCTTACAGTTATTTGAGCAAATAAAAAATAACCATTTAGAGGTTGTAAAGTATGTATTAGTTACCCGTTGGAAGGCTGCAGAAGAACAGCTTAAAAATTTTTTTACAGAAATAGAGTGGATGCTGCATGATAAGCCAGTAAGGGGTTATGACTATTATTACGATCAAATTGTGTGTTGTGGTGAATTATTTAGTACCTGCATTGTAGCTCACTATTTAAAGGAGCAGCAGGTAGCTGTGCAATGGGTAGATGTAAGGGATATTTTTAGAACAGATAATAACTTTAGAGATGCTGCGGTAGACCTTGAGATTACACAACAACAAATAAACCAGCAAATACAGCCCTTGTTTAATACATTTGATGTAGTAATTACCCAAGGTTTTATAGGCAGTACCGATGAAAATGAAAGCACCACATTAGGTAGGGAGGGAAGTGATTACTCAGCAGCAATATTTGCAAACATGCTTACTGCAAATAATGTAACCATTTGGAAAGATGTACCTGCGGTGATGAATGCTGATCCAAATAAATTTAATGATGCACAAATAATAGCTTCTTTAAATTACACAGAAGTAATTGAAATGGCATATTATGGTGCCCAAGTTATACACCCAAAAACAATTAAACCTTTACAAAATAAACAAATACCCTTATTTGTAAAAAGCTTTTTAGATACATCTTTACCGGGTACAATAATAAATGGAGATACGGCATTAAAACTTCCACCTGTTATTGTTTTAAAAAACAACCAAGTAATGATACAATTTAAATCAAGAGATTTTTCCTTTATTGAGGGTAAGCCTGTTGAGCAATTACATACCATATTTAAAGAGGTAAAATTGCAGCCTAACTTATCGCAAAACACAGCCATATCTTTAATATGTTTTTTTGATGGCCATGTAGAAAAAACTACTGAAATTGCCAGCCAAGCTTCTGCCCTATTTGATGTGGAGGTAGAGAGAAATTTATCGTTACTTACTATTAGGCATTACGATGAGGCTAGCATTGAAAAACTTACTGCAT
>JANMAV010000003.1:0-3189 GCA_031360055.1 Ferruginibacter sp. | reverse complement strand
GTAGCCACATTGGGTTTACAATAAAACAAGGTGGGTTAGTTGTAGCAATTTATGGGGTTGGATCTATTGTTGGAGCCTATATTGGAGGTAAACTTAGCGATAAGTTTGGCTTTTATTATATTCAATTTGGTGCATTGTTTTTAGGGGGTTTATTGTTTATATTGTTAGGGCAAATGCAAACTTATGTAGCTATATGTATCGTAACATTTTGTTTAAGTATGGTAAACGAAAGTTTTAGGCCAGCCAATGCAACCGCTATAGCTCTATATAGCACTCCACAAAATAGAACTCAATCATTTTCTTTAATAAGATTAGCCATAAATTTAGGTTGGGGAGTTGGTGGTGCTTTAGGAGGTATATTAGCAGCAATTAACTATCATTTACTTTTTTGGGTAGATGGTTTCACAAATGTTGCAGCAGCATTTTTGTTATTATTAATATTACCTGTAGTCAGCAAAACACAGCAAGTTCAAACAATTAACAGTACCAACAATACAATTACTTCATCAGCAATAAAAGATAAAAAGTTTTTATGGTTTTTGGCATTTTTAGTATTGTTCGCTTGTTGTTTTTTTCAATTGTTCACCACAATACCGCTGTATTATAATAAGATTTTATTATTAAGCGAAACTACAATTGGAATTTTATTAGCCATTAATGGGTTGGTAATTGTAGCATTTGAAATGGTTTTAGTATTTACATTAGAAGGCAAAAAACCGTATGCCACTTTTATGAGTATTGGCTCTATATTAATGGCTACTACTTTTGTTTGCTTGTGTATACCAACTTCTCAAACCATATTATTGGCATTGGTAGCCATGCTCATATTTACCTTTGCAGAAATGGTGGCTATGCCCTTTATGAATAGTTTTTATATAGGCATGAGCAATGAAAAAAACAGAGGTCAATATGCTGGGCTCTACACCATGGCTTGGAGCCTTGCACAAGTTATAGGTAGTAGTGGAGGCTCTATATTTGCTGATAGCTTTGGGTATATACCCTTGTGGCTGTGTGCTGCTGCTTTATGTTTGCTAGCAGCTGTAGGTTTTAAATGGCTACAAACTACACATGAATAAAATTTAAAAAGTCTTTACACAAATACATTTTAGTTGTATATCAGAATTACTACAACTGAAAATTAAAAATTGAACAGTACATTTTTAAATACGGTTATAAAATTATTTAATAAAAGTGCAATTAAATAATTGCATTACTTAGTAAAACCAACACTATTAAATATATTTGCAAAGCAAAAATTATAAATAATTAGCATATTTAAGCAAATGAATAATACTTACGATAGCCTGGTACAGCAAACATTTAAATTTCCACAAGAAGGATTTAAATTACACGATGGCCATTTGCAATATAATGATGTAGATATTAAAGCTTTAATTGATAAATATGGCACCCCACTAAAATTATCATATTTACCTAAAATTGGTATGCAAATTAATAAGGCAAAAACAATGTTTGCCAATGCATTTAAAAAACATAAATACGAAGGTCAATACAATTATTGTTACTGCACTAAAAGTTCTCATTTTAGCTTTGTGGTTGAAGAAACGTTAAAACACAATATACACCTAGAAACATCGTATGCATATGATATTGATATTATAAATGCATTGTATAAAAAAAGAAAAATTACCAAAGACATAAATATTATTTGTAACGGTTTTAAACAGAAGAATTACACAAGCCGTATTGCAAAATTGATAAATGATGGTTTTAAAAATGTAATTCCAATATTAGATAACAAGGATGAGCTAAACATGTATAAGCGTAACATTCGGACAGGTAAGCCCTTTCAGCTTGGTATACGAATAGCTGCCGAAGAGGAACCTACTTTTCCATTTTACACCAGCAGGTTAGGCATGAAAGCAAAAGATGTACTTGGGTTTTACGTAGATGAAATTGAAGGATATGAAGATAAATTTCAATTAAAAATGCTGCACATTTTTTTAAACAAAGGCATTAAAGATGATATTTATTATTGGAGTGAATTACAAAAAAGTATAACACTATACTGCCAATTAAAAAAGATTTGTCCTGAATTAGATAGTATAAACATTGGTGGTGGTTTCCCTATAAAACACAGCCTTGGTTTTGATTACGATTATCAATTTATGATAAACGAAATAGTAGGCAATATTAAAAACGCCTGCAAAAAAGCTAAAGTACAAATGCCAAATATATATACTGAGTTTGGCAGCTTTACTGTTGGGGAAAGTATGGCACATATTTATAGTGTTATTGGAGAAAAAGTGCAGAACGATAGAGAAACTTGGTACATGATTGATTCATCATTCATTACTACACTACCAGATACTTGGGGCATTGGCGAAAAGTTTTTAATGCTACCAATTAACAAGTGGAAGAATGAATACCAAAGAGTTGTACTTGGCGGTATAACCTGCGATGGCCATGATTATTACGATAGTGAAGAACATATAAATGAAGTATTTTTACCAAAAGTAAAAAGTACAAATGATGCTGATGCAGAGGCTAATAAAGAGCCATTATATGTAGGATTTTTTCATACAGGTGCATACCAAGATCAGATAAGTGGATATGGTGGTATTAAACATTGCCTCATACCATCTCCAAAGCATATAATTATCGAAAAAGATAAAAACGGCAAGCTGATAGAATGGGTGTATGCAAAGGAACAAACAAGCCAAAGCATGTTGAAAATTTTGGGGTATAGTTAACAATTGGCTTGTTACTTTACGCTCCAAATAAATTTTTTCATGAAACTATATATTCTAATATTTTTTATAAGTTTTGCTTCAATTACAAGAGCACAATCTCAAAATAAAAATATTGCTAATAAACAACCTTTTGTACAAACATTAGTTTATTTAGATTCAGTACAAACTGAGTTAGCATATTTTTACCCAGATTCTAATCAAATAAAAAACATCCAAACTACAGCAAATATTTTTGATGCTCCGTTAAACTCTTTTGTAAACAAGATTTATTTTTCTTCAAAAAATCCTACTTTCTATAATTTACTTTCCTACAAATTTTTAAAAAAAAACTACTTTGCAAATACTGGAAAACCTATACTATTACTAATTAATAGCCAGGTAGTAAAGGATTATAAAAGTGTACAAATAGACTCTTCCTATATTTATACTATTGAAGTTGAAAAGGGGGATGATTACAACGAATTAAAAAATGTGT
>JANMAV010000008.1:0-2911 GCA_031360055.1 Ferruginibacter sp. | reverse complement strand
GGACATTTTTTATATTTAAAACTAGTGGTTTAACGTATTAAATTTTAAATATTAGTTTTTAATAAATATTTTATGGCACTTATTTTAAAACTTTTTTTTCTTATAATTATTTTTTCATGTAATAAATTATTGTGTCAAAATATAGGTAAAACTACAAATAATGAACAAACAACACTAAAACCCGAAATTTTCACATCAGGTTTTATAGACATCGTAAATAACGGTCAAGTAAATGCATCTGCCCGTTTTATACGGTTGTATATTGGTGAGGAAGGTAAGTTTGCAATACCACTATCATTTTACGGGGGTGTAAGTAGCAATAATTTTCAAAATCAAAATAGTGTTGGTGGGCTGCTTACAAAAAGTAACGACCATTTAGTAAACCAGTATATTAACCCTTTAAGTGGCTTAATAAATATTAGTATTGAAGATGTACAATTTTTTAAAAAAACCAACAGAGTTACAAAAGCTGCTTACTTATACCAAATTGGCGAAAGGGTATTAAATGGCGTAAGAACGGGAGCAATTAGTAACCCACAAACGGGTAAACCTACTAACTTTTTAAATGCTTTTGCTGCCGCAGGTTTATATTTTCAAACAGGTGCTTGGGAAAAAACAAATACCAAAAACGTTGGCATATTTTGGCTAGCTACTCGGCTGCACATTTGTAGGAGCAATACAAAACAAATAACTGATTTTTTGCCTAATGTACAAACTAATGGTATTTACACTGGCTATTCTATGGGTTTTGGTATTGAAATAAATAATGTAGTAAATATAAAAGCGGTATATTATAAATATTTGAAAGCACCAGAAATAGAGTACGGTTTACCTATATATCAATTTTCTTTTAATTATGCTTTAAATAAAACCAACTAACCCACCCTCTCATAAACCACCGCTGCCCCCTGCCCCACACCAATACACATAGTTGCTAAACCATACTTACTGTTACGTTTTTGCATTTCGTGCAGTAGGGTAGTAGTAATTCTAGCACCGCTACAGCCTAATGGATGCCCTAAAGCAATAGCCCCACCGTTTACGTTTACAATATCACTATTAAGCCCAAGCTCTTGCATACAGGCCAAACTTTGGCTGGCAAAGGCTTCGTTTAGTTCAACCAACTCAATATCAGCTATTGTTAAACCAGCACGTAGCAAAGCTTTACGGGTGGCAGGCACAGGGCCCATACCCATAATAGAAGGATCAACACCGGCCACAGCCATACCTATTATTTTTGCTATAGGTTTTAAATTGTATTTTTTTACTGCTTCTTCGCTAGCCAATAATAGTGCCGATGCTCCATCGTTAATGCCGCTGCTGTTACCAGCCGTTACGGTACCATCTTTAATAAAAGCAGGTTTAAGTTCAGCTAATTTTTCAATAGTTGAAAGCCTTGGGTGTTCATCTTTATCAAACAAAACTGTGGCTTTACCGCTTGGTATTTGTATGCCAATAATTTCAGCAGCAAATTTATTAGCAGCATGAGCAGCAGCATATTTGGCCTGGCTATTAGCAGCAAAAGCATCTTGAGCCTCTCTGCTAATGTTATATTGTTTGGCAACATTTTCAGCAGTTTCACCCATTGTGTATGGATGGTATAAGGCACTCAAATTTTTGTTTATAAATCTCCAACCCATGGTGGTATCATACATAGCCGGGCTACGATCGTAAGCTGAGTTACTTTTAGCCACTACAAAAGGTGCACGGCTCATACTTTCTACACCACAAGCTATCATCATTTCACCATCACCACAAGCAATAGCTCTGGCAGCATCCATAATAGCTTGTAAGCCGCTAGCACAAAGCCTATTAACCGTAATGCCGCCTACGGTGGTAGGCAAGCCAGCAAGCAATGCTGCCATACGGGCTACATTTCTATTATCTTCCCCAGCTTGGTTGGCAGCACCTGCTATTACATCTTCTATTTCATATATATCAATACTAGGGTTACGTTGTAGTAATGCTTTAATGGTATCTGCCAATAAATCATCGGGCCTTACGGCAGCAAGGGCTCCGGCATATTTGCCAATAGGGGTACGTACAGCATCAATTATATAAACGGGGTTCATTTTTTATACTTTTTTAAAAAATTTTGTAATTATTAAATTTATTATTTTAATGATTATGTAGCTATAGTCCAATTATTAAAGGTTCATGCCTCTTAAAATAAATAAAAGCCAAATAATTGCATTACGATGTTCTTTTTTGCTTGTGCAAAAAAGAACCAAAAAAGCACACCCTTGCCCGATTACGGCCCGGGCAAGGGCCTGTTCCCTGATTAAACTTATGTACTACTGTGAACTCAAAAGTAGTACTTTGTTCAGCTGCTTTATAGGGTAAGTAAAGTAGCTTTTTATTTTAAAAACGTCCTCTAAAGTCATAATTTTAATTGTGTTTTATTTGAGGCTAAATAAATACAAAAATTTACTAATAAACAACTTATTTTAAAATGCAAAAATGTTTTGAAACGATGCAATATAAAGTAAAACGGTAAAATGTAACCTTTAAAAATTTATAGTATAATTTAAGCTGTATTGTTTTGCAATGCTAATTTTTTGCTGTGCAATTTTAGGCACAGTACGGCTGTTAAAACTAAAGTTATTTACCTTATTTTTATTTTTAAATGCTTGGTAGTAATTAAAAAGCCCAACTAGCGTAGCCCCACTCCCTATTATAATTAAACCAATACCATAAACTGCATTATCTAAACTATTAGATGGCTCATTAAATAAAATAGAACCTCCTACAATACATACTGCACCAACAACTAAACAAGCAGTACCTTTTACAAAGTGCTTTTTACTTTTATTTTGGTAGTAAGTACCATCAAATTTATTATTAATAATTTTTTGCGATACGGTATTTGTTATACATAATATAACAATAAAAAAAGTTAAGATAATTTTCA
>JANMAV010000295.1:0-12677 GCA_031360055.1 Ferruginibacter sp. | reverse complement strand
ATGCATCCCAACCATCCAGATATAATACTCATAGGTGCAGGTATAATGAGTGCAACCATTGGTATATTTTTAAAAGAGTTGGAGCCTAATATTAGCATAGCTATTTTTGAACGCTTGCCACAGGTGGCTGCAGAAAGTAGTGATGCTTGGAACAATGCTGGCACAGGTCATAGTGCATTTTGTGAGTTAAATTACACTACCAAAAAAGAAGACGGAACTATTGATATTAGTAAGGCTTTAAAAATAGCTGCACAATTTGAAACAAGCAAACAATTTTGGGCTTATTTGGTGCAGCAAAAATATTTTAGCAATCCACATCAATTTATAAATAGCATACCCCACATTAGCTTTGTTTGGGGTAGTGAAAACGTATCATTTTTACAACAACGCTTTGAGGCATTAACCCAAAATGCCTTGTTTGAAGGCATGCAATTTGCAACTGATGGATCTACCTTACAACAATGGATGCCATTAGTAATGAATGGTAGAGAAACTACCGAACCTGTAGCCGCCACTAAAATGGATATAGGTACAGATGTTGACTTTGGCATACTCACCAAAGTAATGATTGAACATTTACAAGCATTACCCAACGTTACCCTTTACCTTAGCCACGAAATAAGAGAAATAGAAAAAGAAGCCGATGGAAATTGGTTGGTAACCGTAAAAGATTTATTGGCTGAGGACAAACATAAATTTGAAACGCCTTTTGTTTTTATAGGTGCCGGTGGTGGTGCATTGAGGCTACTTGAAAAATCGGATATTGAGGAGGCGGAAGGCTATGGAGGTTTCCCAATAAGTGGGCAGTGGCTGCGTTGTACCAATAAAAATATAATAGCACAACATGCAGCTAAAGTGTATGGCAAAGCACAAGTAGGTGCACCACCAATGAGTGTACCTCATTTAGATACTAGAACAATTAACAATGAAAAGGCTTTGTTATTTGGCCCATTTGCAGGCTTTAGTACCAAGTTTTTAAAAAATGGATCGTATTTAGATTTGCCACTTAGCCTTGAATTTGATAATATTTTACCCATGCTTAGTGCAGGCTGGCACAACCTCGATCTTACAAAATATTTAATAAAACAGGTTGCACAATCTGATGAAGATAGAATAGAAGCCCTCAGAGAATACTTACCTACTGCAAAAGCTGAAGATTGGGAATTGGCCATAGCCGGCCAACGGGTACAGGTTATTAAAAAAGATAAGGAGCATGGCGGTGTGTTGGAGTTTGGTACTGAAATAGTAGCAGCTGCAGATGGATCTTTAGCAGCATTACTTGGAGCATCGCCAGGGGCAAGTACATCAGTTTCTATTATGATTGATGTGCTGGAAAAATGTTTTCCAGCCAAATTTCAATCTTCCCGATGGCAACAAAAACTTAAAGAAATAATACCATCGTTTGGCCAAAAATTATCAACCAATGCTGAGCTTTGTAGAGCTATAAGAGAGAGAACTAGTGAGGTGTTGGGGCTGGTATAAGTTGCTTAATTGTTAAATGGTAAAATGGTTTTTGGTACTTTTAGAATAGAGTTACATTATAATTATTGAAATTTTTAACATCGGAAATATTAAGCCCAATTAAGTCATTTTTGTATTCTTAATTACTATTATTTACATTGCTAAGTCTAATTTTCAATCAACCAATCAACCAATCAACCAATCAACCAATCAACCAATCAACCAATCAACCAAACAACCAATCAACCAATCAACCAATCAATCAACCAATCAACCAACATACAACCTTCTTTTTTAAAAAAACTCCTTCGTAATAAGGCTACAGCTACAGGTATGCTTATTATTGCCTTGGCTATATTGGTATGTATTTTTGGTTACATGATAGCTCCCGATGCTAGTGCAGATGCAGATTTGCAAACGGTAGAAATACAATCTAAACCAATGGGTTTTACGCAACAGTTTTTAAGTATACATCGAAATAATAATACCAATCAATCTACTTTTTCCAAATTATTTTTTGGTAAAAAAAATTCATCAACCTACATACCAATAAATAGTTTTACCATACAGCAAAATAATATTGTAGTACATAAATTTGTAGATGATGATACCGCTGTATCACAAACGTACAGTATAGCCGAAGTTACCAATGGCAACCCTTCTCAAATAAATAAACACATCATCAACAAAAAATATTGGCTCGGTACCGATGCTTTTGGCAGAGATATTTTGAGCCGAATAATTATAGGTACAAGAGTAAGCATGATGGTAGGTTTAATTGCTGTAATAATATCGCTAACTATTGGTATTTTTTTAGGTGCATTAGCCGGTTTTTACAGAGGCAAAACCGATGCAATAGTTATGTGGTTTATAAACGTTACTTGGAGCATACCTACCCTACTTTTGGTGTTTGCTATTACGCTTACTTTAGGCAAAGGTTTTTGGCAAATTTTTATAGCAGTAGGCCTTACGCTTTGGGTAAGTGTGGCAAGGCTGGTACGTGGCCAAGTAATGGCAATTACCAAACTGGAATATATACAAGCCGCCAAGGCATTAGGTTATAGCGATGCAAGAATTATTGTGAGGCATATTTTACCAAACATAATAGGCCCTATTTTAGTTATATCAGCAGGTAATTTTGCAACAGCCATAATTATAGAAGCTGGCTTAAGTTTTTTAGGGATTGGCGTACAAGCCCCACAACCTAGTTGGGGTTTAATGATTAAGGAAAACTACAACCTCATAATTACACACCATGCAGGGCAAGCACTTGTGCCTGGACTAGCTATTATGTTGCTTGTATTGGCTTTTAATTTGGTAGGTACAGGGTTAAGAGATGCCGTTGCAAATGATTAATTTTTTATTGCTCCTCTACCAAATTTCTTTCTTGTTGTTTGGCAGTAATATCTTGCAAATATGGAGCTGTAATGTTTTTAATATCAGCATCAGTTATTTGTAATGCAGTATTTTTTTCAGTTAAGGCCAACCATGGTTTAGGAGCTCCAAAAGTATAGTCGCCAAAAACTACAACTGGTGTACCATGTGCAGTAATTTTATCATCATCTTTTAAAACCCATTGGTCTGCCCAGCTGTACAGTTTTTGAGCATCGGCGGCATATAAACGTAAGCAAGAGTGAGAAGCTGGGTAGCCAGGTAAAGCATATTGGTGAAACCCAACACCAAGTTTATTTTCTATATTAAAATTCCATTTTAAATCCCACTCATCATTAAATGTACTGGTAGTTTGTTCAGCCTTCCAGTTGGTATAAAATAAACCTGTAGGTGTTTTATCTGCCTTACGCCCCATACTTGTAGGCCCAGTGTATAGCAACTGCCCATACTCATACGCAGCAAATGATTGTGTTGGGTACGAAAAATATATAATTTTAGGAATCTCTTCTAAATAGGCTACATAAAATGGAAACGGAAAATATTGCTCTATTGGTTGTTTATTATTAGCAGTAGTTAATATCGTATCCATTCCTAAAACAGCTGAAGGGTCTGCCCTGTTTATGGCAGCAATATTTTTTGCAGCAGTACTATCCAAGCCCTTTATATAATTAGCTATAGTATCTTTATTAGTAAGTATTGCATAAGGTACATCAATTCTTTTTTTGGTTTGTACTGTATTTTTTTTTGGTGTTTTCTTGGTTTTATGTTTACAACTTACTACAGCAATACAACAAATTGCTATTGCACAGTACAATATTTTATTGATCATTTTTATAATTAATTTAGAGAATAGTATGCAAAAAAATAGCCATTCTATTAAAATGGCTATTTAAATGTAATAAAAATTTATAATTAACTTACTACTAACACCCCTTTAGCAATAAATTCTATTTCAGTTTTTGGTTGTGTTATTTTTTCAATCTCTTCTTTTGTTTTTCCAGCATCTTCAGCATAGTGCCTTTGAGTTGCTATATCAGTAACTGTTTTTTTTGCTACACCATCAAGCACTACATCTTTACCAACTATATCTTTCGGCATAAAAAATTTATAGTCTTTAAATTTTATCATTATTCCTTCTCCATCAGCTTGAGCAAGCTTCATCCAGCAGCCCTTTTTTTCGCAAACACTTATAACTGTTCCTTTTATTTTACCAGTATACGAATCAGCTGTTGCCAATTTTTCTTCAACCAAATTTACTTCAAGTGCACCTGTAGCAGTAGTGCCAGCACCATATTTTGCTCCTTTTGTAGCTGGTTTTATTTGTGCAAAACCAATTATAGAGGTAAGGGTGAGCATTATTACGAATAAAAATTTCATATTATTTATTTTTAGCAAAAATAACAGATTATTTTATCTCAACACTTGGTTTTATCTCAAAATTTTATAAATGGTATGCTAAAATTTACAATTAACTAAAAAAATTATCAATTTTATGCTAAAAATATTAGTTTATTTAAAATTTAAAATTTATTTTTGTAACAACATTATATTTACACTAAACAAGATACATCACTAAAAAAAATCAAACACATGAGCAAAGAAGAAAAATCTGAAAAGTCGGAAAAGTTTAAGGCCCTTAAACTTACTATGGATAAAATTGATAAAGATTTTGGTAAGGGATCTGTAATGATGATGAATGAAAAGGCGGTTACCGAAATTGAAGTTATATCTACAGGATCAATAGGGTTAGATGTTGCCTTAGGCATTGGCGGCTTACCTAGAGGTAGAGTTATTGAAATATATGGCCCTGAGAGTTCAGGTAAAACAACTCTTGCCATACATGTAATAGCCGAGGCTCAAAAAAAAGGCGGCATGTGTGCATTTATTGATGCTGAGCATGCTTTTGATAGTATATATGCACAAAAATTAGGGGTAGATATTGATAATTTATTGATATCGCAACCAGATTATGGTGAGCAAGCTTTAGAAATTGCAGATAGACTAATATTATCTGGAGCGTTAGATGTTGTGGTTATAGATTCTGTGGCTGCTTTGGTACCAAAAAGTGAATTAGAGGGTGAAATGGGTGATAGTAAAATGGGGTTACAAGCCAGATTAATGAGCCAGGCTTTGCGTAAACTAACTGCTACTATTAACAAAACAAATACTATTTGTATTTTTATAAACCAATTGAGAGAAAAAATTGGGGTAATGTTTGGTAACCCGGAAACTACAACTGGTGGTAATGCATTAAAATTTTACTCATCAGTAAGGTTAGATATTAGACGGGCAGCACAAATTAAAGATGGTGATGAAGTAATTGGTAACCACATAAAAGTGAAAGTGGTAAAAAACAAAGTAGCACCACCATTTAGAATAGCGGAATTTGATATTGTATATGGCGAAGGAATATCAAAAGCTGGCGAAATTGTAGATATGGGTGTAGAACTTGGTATTGTACAAAAAAGCGGAAGCTGGTTTAGCTACAATGGTGATAAATTAGGGCAGGGTAGAGAATCAGTAAAACAACTGATGGTTGATAACCCTGCCATGGCGGATGAATTGGAAACAAAAATCAGAGAAAAAATTAAAGAGAACAAGGGTGAAGGTATTGCTGTAGAAGCAGAATAGTTTTAGATAGGTTAGTAAGTAACAAAGCCGTTTTCAAATAATTGAAAACGGCTTTTTGTTTTTTGTAACAGGGAATTAATTTTCTCTGTTTAAAAATTCTTTAAGTGCTGTTTGATACACTGACTTTACTTGGCCAGTACGCTGTACTAAATCTTTTTTTAAAATTTGGCTGTTGTTAATAGTACGGGCATAGGCCACAGCTTCTGCAAAGCGGTTTCTTTTTTGTACCTGTGAGCTGCTTGGTATAATATTGCTCATGTCAGGGTATTTGCTTACAACAGTTTTGTCTCCATACTGCTTTATCACAATATCTCCCAGCTTTGATTTTTTAACTTTTTGTGGTTCTATATCTATATTCATATACTATAGTTTTTACAAAAATAAGATTTATTGTTTTGAAAAAATTTAATCATCCTTCGTTTTATTAAAAAAGTTTTACAGCGAAGGATGGTGGGGGGTATTTATTAATTGGATTATATGATGTGGTAATTGTTACGATCAGTTGTAATTTCAAATAAATTATACCAAAGTGTTTTAAAAATGTTTTGAGGTTGGGTAAATTTATTATTGATTATTTTTTGGATATTAAATTATTTTATTAATTGTTTATAAAATAAAGATTTTTAATTACTAGCAATTTAGATAATACACTTTTAACACTGCTAATAAGTAAACAAATAAGTTAAATTTTAAATTAATAAATTTAGGATTTATTTTAATTTTCGTGTAAGCTGAATGCTTGATATATTGTAGGCTTTTGAAAGGTATATATCAGTATTTTAAAATGTATGCGTTTTTTAAATTTTCTTTGAAAGATGGCTTATTAAAATTGTTGTATAAAAATTTAAAAGTTAGTTGTTTTTTATAACTGTTCTAGAAAATATAAATCTGCATTTATTGTACTAAAACAAATCCAACAATAATTAATAAAACAGATACTACCATGCAAGTAAAATAGAGTGAATTAGAAATTAATAACCTTTTTTTAGTTTTGTTGTGAAACAATAGAATAGATAATAAAAGGGAATTAAATAACATAATTATTAAAATAAGATACCCGGCAATATTTATATTTTTAAGTAAATCTAAAATTTCATAGATAACTGTCCCAGTGAAAGCTCCAAATAAAAAAGTAATTATTAAACATAATAAAAACCACCCAACTTTACTATTGTTTGCAAAAAAATAAACAAGCATTCCAAATAGTAAACTTGCGCCAGTTAGTATATAAAAATCGGTCAAATCCGAACTGCTATTTGAAAAGTAGTTTTTTATTATGGCGAACCAAAACCCTGTAACCAGTGTAGCAATTAGAAGCATCGTAATAGCTTTTAAACTATTTTTTTCCTTACTAGAATCTTCAAATTCATATAAAATATTTTTCGTCATAATGTAAATAGTATCTCTACTTTTTCAAGATCTAAATTTAAACACATCAACATATAAAATTTATACTGCTACTAAAATATCACCTTATATACTTATACCACTATGATGCAACAGTTTTTTTTAAAGGCAAGTGCCAATAAGCCCATAATATTAATAAAAATTGTACAGGTATTAACCTCACCCATGCTAACCATAGCGGTATAGATGAGTTAGGTTTATAAGCAAGCTCAATCATGTATATATGTGTAGGAATAAATACAATCAGTAAAAAAATAATCAAATACAGTCCATAATTTCTTGTTTTAGCAAATATTAAAAGAATTGCAGCAATAAACTCTGCCATACCAGCTAAGATATTTATTGCAATAGGATGTGGTAAATAGGGGGGTATAATGTTAATATAAAAAGAAGGATGCCAAAAATGGTTTATACCTGCTGCAGCATATAACAATATTAATAATAGTAAACTTATTTTTTTGATGATGTGCATGGAAATTTTTATGCTGTTATGCAAATGTAAAGCCGCTGCTGTATAAAATACAACTGCTGCTAATACAAAAGCAAAAGTAGCTTCAAAAAGTATTACTTCAGTTACAGCTACTGCACCTAAAATTTCTATAAAAAGTAAAACAACAGTAAAAATTGATACTTACTTTATATTGTAAAGTAACAACTGCCGGCATGCAAAATGCAAGCCGGTTTTTTTGTAAAATGATTAATTCAAATTGTTACATTTACAAAATTTTACAATTGGATTTTCAACATATTTTAGATCAATTTTTTATTGATGCTGCCAATACCAAATGGTATGAATATTTAGCTGTTGCAGCAGGGTTAATAAGTGTATGGTATAGCCTAAAAGAAAATGTAATGGTTTATCCAACTGGTTTAATAAATACTATAATTTATATTTACATTAGTATAAATGGGCATTTACTTGGCGAAGCTTCTGTAAACTTTTATTACACCATTATGAGTATTATTGGTTGGTATATGTGGGCAAAAAAAGATAAACAAAATCATACGGTTTTAAAAATATCAACAGCTACAAAAACAGAATGGCTGCATCATATTTTATTTTTTGTAAGTTTTTATAGTATCATTTTCATTGCCCTTACTTATTTTAAAAAAGTGTTTTTTTCTGGGGTAATACCCTGGGCAGATGCTTTTGCAAGTGCAACAGCATTTACCGGTATGTGGCTAATGACCAAGAAAAAAGTTGAAAGCTGGTATTGGTGGATGGCTACTAACATTGCCTCTATCCCTTTATATTTTGTAAAACATTTTGTACTATCTAGCGGTTATTATGTTGTGCTATTAATAATGAGTTTTTTTGGACTTGCCAGTTGGATAAAAAAATATAAAATGCAAAAAATGCTAATAACTAAAATTTATTAGCAAATAGGTTTTGTTATAAGAGCACTAGTAAAATCATATCAATGTTAAAAAAAATTACAGAATCGGTAGTAAAAAAAACTTCTTATTGTGCCGCTATACATACTATGAAGCCGGCTGATTATGCTGTGCATAAAAAATACCACGATGAGCATTATGGGTTTAACATTGATAGCGACAATGAATTATTTTGTAGATTAATTTTAGAGATAAATCAAGCTGGCCTAAGCTGGACAACCATATTACACAAGCAACAAAATTTTAGAAAAGCATTTAGTAATTTTAATATTAAAAAAGTTGCTTCATATACTGAAGCAGATGTAGAAAGGCTCTTAACTGATGCTGGCATAATTAGAAATAAACTTAAAATATATGCTGCAATATACAATGCCAAGGCAATTGTAACTTTGCAAAAAAAGCATGGTAGTTTTAAAAATTGGTTACAACAACTGCATCCAAAAACAAAGGAGCAATGGGTTAAAATATTTAAGCAACATTTTAAATTTACTGGGGGTGAAATTGTAAATGAATTTTTGATGAGCACTGGCTACTTACCAAATGCACACGATGTAAATTGCCCCATTTATACTAACATTTTAAAACAAAGCCCAGCATGGGCTGATAAAAATTGATAAAAAAAATTGTTTTTATTGGGCCTGAAAGTACTGGCAAATCTACCTTATGCCGTGATGTAGCATTGCATTATAATGCCGAATGGGTAAAGGAGTATGCAAGGGCATACCTTTTAAAAAACGGCACAAACTATACTTTACCTGATTTGTACACTATTGCAATGGGCCAATTGCAAGATGAAGATGATATGTACAATAAACTCCTACAAAGAAAGCAAAGCAATGAAAAAGTACCTCTAATTATTGATACAAATTTGCAAGTAATAAAAGTTTGGAGTGAATACGTATTTAATAGCTGCAATAATAAAATACTTTCACAAATTGCCAATAGACCATACCATTTGTATCTACTCTGTAATACAGATGTGCCTTGGTATAAAGATGAGCTGAGAGAATACCCAGCTGTAGAAACTAGGCAAAAACTTTTTCAATATTACAAAGAAACATTGGTAGAGCAGGCAGTACCTTGGGTAATAATAACAGGCACTAACTTTGAAAGCAGGATGCAACAAGCTATAACCGCTATTGATGCTATTTTAAAATAGCCAGTACATCAGCATCGGTATACAAATTTGCCATTTGTTTGGTAAGCCTATTAGCTCTAATAGCCACGTATTTATTTAGTGGCTTTACAGTATATTTTATAGGGTTAGGTAAAGCTGCAGCTATTTGAGACGCCTCTGTAGCAGTAAGCTGTAAGGCAGTTTTATTAAAATATTGTTGTGCTGCTGCTTCTATTCCAAATACCCCTTTGCCCATTTCAGCTACGTTTAAGTACATCTGCAAAATGCGTTGCTTAGGCCAAAAAACTTCTATCATAAATGTAAAATAAACTTCCAAACCTTTTCTTAAAAAGCCACCACCTTGCCATAAAAAAACATTTTTAGCTACTTGTTGGCTAATAGTGCTAGCTCCTCTTACTTTGGCTGGGTGCACTTTATTATATTTCATAGCAAGTTTTATTGCCTTAATATCAAAGCCATTATGATCAGGAAAAAGTTGGTCTTCGCCAGCCATTACTGCAAGTTTTGCTTGGTTGCTCATGCTGCTGTACAATACATAATCTCTTTTTAAACCATTGCCCTTTACTACACTCACCATTTGAGTAATTGTAAAGGGTGGATTTATCCAACGTAATAAAATTATATAAATGAATTGAGCTATAAAAAGCCAAAGAAGAATTTTCTTAGTTGTTCGCCAAAAATAAAAAGGGCTTTTTTTTACCATACCAAAATTTGATTTACTTTTTTACAAGCCAAACTTTTGCTATTAATACAATTCCAAAAATAAAAAATAAGAGGCCAGCTATTTTATTAATGATAACTATATTTTTATCAGTTAGTTTGTTTCTTAATTTACCAGCAAGGTTTATTTTAAAAACATCTGCAATCATATTCATACTTAAGCAAATGGTAAAAGTGGTTATTTTTTGAGTAAGTGTACTGTTTATAGCTTGTGTAGCAGCTGCAAGCCAAAGTGTTATTACGCCTGGGTTTAGTGTGTTTATTGTAAAGCCAGTTAAAAATAATTTAAGGTTGGTAGTTTTTATAATGGTAAGCCCATTATCTAACTCTTGCTTGCTGGTATACTTTTTAAAAAACATATTATTTATACCCATACCTATTAAAAATAAACCGCCTGCTGTGCCTACTTGTACTGCATATTGCTGCAATATCAATAAAAATGAACTAAATAAATTTGCTGTAAAAACCCAAATCAAATCGCTTAGCCAAACACCGACAATAAAAAAAAATGCAGCTTTAATACCTTCGTTTATTCTTAATCTAATAATTGCAAAAATTACAGGCCCTACTGAAAATACTAAAGCTAAGCCTAGTAGCAAGCCTGATAAAATAGCCTCTGTCATTTTATTAATTTGATAGGTTGGCTGAATTTTTATTATGTAGAAATTGTTTCCACTCTTCTAAAATTTTGCCTTTTAGCACTCTTGGAAATTTGTGTTGACCACCAAGCTTTCCTTTTTGTTGCATAAAATCCATAAAAACATTTTCAGCTAATATGGTTACTGTTACTGCTTTTAATGCATGGTTACGTTCTACTTCGTAATCATCATTTAATTGTTTTAAATTTTCATCTAACAGTTTTACAAATTCTTGTGGGTCAAGGTTATCGTTTGTAGCTACATACCAATGGTGGGCAAAAAAACTTCCATGTGGCACACCTGTTACCGTAAACTCTGGTATAATTACATTTAATTGGTTAGCAGTAAGCTCTATAGCTTTGTTCATATTATCTACACTGAGATGCTCCCCAACTAAGCTTAAAAAATGTTTAGTTCTCCCAGTAATTATTATTTCACTTCTTTCTCTATCCACCAATCTTATGGTATCACCAATAGCATATCTCCATGTACCGGCGTTAGTACTTATTAATATAGCATAATCTTTATCAAGTTCTATTTCATGTATCATTAACACCTCTGCAGTATCAAGCATATTGCCTTCGCCATCAAAATTTTCATCATCAAAAAGCACAAATTCAAAAAATATGTTGTTGCTCAGTGCTAATTGCATACCCCTAGTATCTTGCCTATTTTGATAGGCCAAAAACCCTTCGCTTGCCAAATAGGTTTCAATATAGGTAATTGGTTTACCTAATAATTTTTCAAAACCTTTTTTATAGGGCTCCATTGCTACACCTCCGTGTACATAAAATGCCAAATTAGGCCAAATATCATGTATGCTATTTAAATTATACCGCTCTATTATTTTTTCTAAACATATTTGTAACCAGGCAGGCACACCTATAATAAAGCCAATATCCCAATTAGGGGCACTTTCTACAACTTCTTCTAATTTTTTACTCCAATCTTGCTCTTTAGCTATTTTTTTGCCCGGTTTGTAAAGTCCCATACTTCTAAACCATAAGGGTATATTTTTTTGTTGTATACCGCTTAAATCTCCAGCATAATAGGTACCTCCCTTTTTTAATTCGGTACTGCCACCTATCATTAACCAGCCTTTGCCTATAGAGCTTTTAGGTACATTTTCATACTTGGTTAAACTTATTAATTGCTTTAAACTAGTAATTGTATTGCTTCTAATTAGCTCCTTTGTAATAGGAATGTATTTACTAGCTGCCTCACTTGTGCCACTGCTTAAAGCAAAAAATTTTATTACACCAGGCCAACATACATCTGGTACTCCATCTAAAGTTTTGTACCACCACTGGTTATATATTTTTTGATAATCGTAAGTAGGCACTAATTGTTGAAATTTTTTGCCCGGATGTTTGCTGAATAAAATTTCATCAAATTTATATAATTGGCCAAATTGTGTAAACCTTGCTTTACGCAACAATTTTTTTAATACCTTAAGTTGTTGTCTTCTAGCATCGCTAACGGGCATATGTAAAGCCCTGGCAACATATGCAGGAAGTTTTAAATCAAAAAGGGCCATTTATTTACAAATGTTTAAGTACAAATATAGTTATTGCCTATGAGTAATGCTTATAAAGCCGTTAATATCCTTATGCTGTTGTAGTAATACATATTGTATATGAGAAAACTTTCTACATTAGTTTAGTATGAGCGGCTACATTTTTTATTATTTGTGTAATATACTTTTACACTATCCAAAATTCTTAAAAAAATTAATGCTAACACTTAAAATAAAGTAAGCAAATTTAAAACGTACCCACAAAAAAACCTTCCTTAGTGAAGGTTTTTTTGTGAGTACAAAATCACTAGTAAAAATTCTACAAAAACTCTACATCCACTACTACATCTTGTTTTACAATGAACATTTACTTTTACAC
>JANMAV010000252.1:0-2022 GCA_031360055.1 Ferruginibacter sp. | reverse complement strand
CCAGCTCCTGTTGAACTCCCCCAGAACCGGAAGGTAGCAAGGGTAAATGGTTGAGCGGTGTGATATAAGTAACTTGCCATTTTTATGTCCATAATTTTCAGTTTTAAGTATTAGTACTTGGTACAAATCCTCCTTTTTTCCAATTATTACGGTTTTTTATAATTGGGTAGTTTTCACAATACATATTTAAAATTATTGCTCTACATTAGCCGTCCTAAAACTAACCTAACATGAGCAATTTTTTTAACTCATTAATTAAACCTAAGGCTCCTAAAAGAATTCCTAAGTTAACTGATGATGATTTTGTTTATCCTGTACCACCAAACAACAATATTTTATATGTTGCTTTTATTTTGTTTGCAATATGCTTCATCTATTTAATATATACTGGTACAGTATTGTATAAAAAATACCAACAAGAAAATAAAGAACTTAAAACAAGTGCAGTTGTACATTTTTAATGATTTATAGCTTAGCTTTTGAATAAAAATTGAATAGGGTAGGTAACATTAATTTAATATCTTTCACTTTCAATTAATTATACCAAATTAAAAGCTATATGAATATTAAGTTACGACTAACAGTAATGAGTTTTCTCCAATTTTTTGTTTGGGGTGCATGGCTAATTACAATTGCAAATTATTGGTTTGGCACTAAAGGTTGGGGTGGGGCTGAGTTCGGTGCAATATTTTCAACCTTAGGTTTTTCATCTTTAATTACACCAGCACTTACTGGTATTATTGCTGATAAATGGATGAACGCTGAAAAATTGTATGCCATTTTACACATTTGTGGTGGTTTATTATTGTTTTTTGTTCCATCTGTAAATGATCCTTTTACCTTTTTTTGGGTAATGTTTGCAGCCATGCTTTGTTATATGCCCACTATTTCCTTATCTAACTCAATAGCATATACCGTTCTAAAAAATAATAATTGTGATGTTGTAAAAGTATTTCCACCAATTAGGGTTTGGGGTACTATTGGTTTTATTGCCGCCATGTGGCTCACAAATTTAACCGGCAACAAAGCATCTGGTAATATGTTTTACATTGCAGCAGTGGCAGCTATTGTGTTAGGTTTATATTCATTTACAATACCTAAATGTACTCCTCAAAAATTAATATCAGAAGATGCTAATTTTTTGGAAAAGACTGGGCTTAGTGCATTTAAACTTTTTGCTGATAGTAAAATGGCTATGTTTTTTATTTTTAGTATGTTTTTAGGAGCAGCCTTGCAACTTACTAATATGTATGGCGATGTTTTTTTGAGTGATTATGCTACGCAGCCAAAATATTTTCAATCATTTGTAGTTGAGTATTCTACCATAATCTTATCAATATCTCAAGTTTCCGAAACGTTATTTATACTGGCCATACCATTTTTCTTAAAACGATTTGGTATTAAAAATGTCATTTTAATATCTATGTTAGCTTGGGTAGTACGCTTTGGTTTATTTGGTATTTGCAACCCAGCAGATGGTTTGTGGATGATAATTTTAAGTTGTATTGTGTATGGTATGGCCTTTGATTTTTTTAATGTTTCAGGCAGTTTATTTGTAGAAACGAACACAAAACCTAGCATACGTAATAGTGCTCAGGGGCTGTTTATGATGATGACAAATGGGGTAGGAGCCGTGTTGGGAAGTATTGTAAGTGGATTAGTAATTGATAAATTTTTTACACTTAAGTTTACTACAATAAATGATTTGTTAGCATACTTAAAAACTACAATAGATAATGGAGCTGTAAAGAATATTTTAAAGTTTAATGAAGTACTACCTGACGGAACTTTAAAAAATGCTGTGCTTGTAAAACAATGGCAACCAATTTGGTTAAGCTTTTCAATGTATGCACTTGTTATAGCAATTGCATTTTTCATATTGTTTAAACACAAGCATAACCCTAAAGAAGTAGAAGCTTTGGTACATTAAATTGTATTTTTAACGTGTTACTAGATTTATTTAAAAATATAATTTTCGAATGCTTTTAAAAGAATTTTACAAAAAAGAAAATTAATTTTTGT
>JANMAV010000176.1:0-12115 GCA_031360055.1 Ferruginibacter sp. | reverse complement strand
TTGCCAACCAGGCAGCAGGTACAGCGGCATTAAACCTAGCCTTTAGCTATAACAAAGCAACCATCTTTTTTAATTTTGGTGTAGCAGGTGCTACAGCAGGCGAAAGAATATATTATTTTGATGATGTAAAGTTTGGTGCAGGAAATATTCCACCAGCTCCTGTGGTAAGTAGTCCTGTAAATTATTGCCAAAATGCTACAGCAGTACCATTAACGGCAACTGCATTAGCTGGTAATACTTTATCATGGTATACAGTAGCAACTGCTGGTGTGGCAAGCAGCACAGCTCCTACACCATCTACTGCTACAATTGGATCAACAAATTATTATGTTAGTCAAAAAAATGGCTCTGGAGTTGAAGGACCTAGAGCTGTAATTGTTGTTAATATTGTTGCAGCACCAACAGCACCAAATACAAGCATTTTATCTTATTGCCAAAATGCTACAGCAGTTCCATTAACTGCCACGGCATCATCTGGAAATACTTTAAGATGGTATTTAACAGCAACAGGAGGCAATAGCTCTACAACGGCACCAACACCAAATACAAGCATTGCAGGCAACACGGTATATTACGTAAGTCAGGTAAATGGTACTGGGTGTGAAGGTGCAAGAGCTGGTTTACCGGTAACTATAACTCCTGCACCCCTAGCTCCAATGGTTACATCTCCATTATTACTATGTTTAAATGGAGCATCAACTAGTTTAACAGCTGTTCCTGCAACAGGTAATTCCTTAAAATGGTATAACACAGCAACAGGCGGTATAGGTTTAATTAATGCACCAACTACAGTTACAAATAGCTTAGGTTCTACAACTTATTATGTTAGTCAAACTAACGGGTTAGGATGTGAAAGCCAAAGAGCAGCATTAATTGTAACTGTGGTGGCACCACCTACAACACCAGTAATTGCTGCAACACCTGGTACATCATTAACACCTGGCCAAGTAATTACCATATCAACGCCTAATCCTCCAAGTACTGGAAATACCTATGCTTGGTTTAGAAATGGAATTGTTTTAGCATCACAAACAAGTAATTCAATACAAGTAAATGTAGACGGTGTAGGAAGCTACACTTTGAAAATTACCAACGCAACTGGTTGTGTTAGTACATCAAATGTTTTGAATATTACTGAAGCTAATTCACTTGATATATTTGTGTATCCTAATCCATCTACTGGTAAATTTCAAGTAAGATACTTTAGTGATCCAAACAATTTGCAACCAATACAACTAGCAGTTTACAACTCACTTGGTGCATATATTTATGGTGGCAAGTACACTATTTTTAGTGGTTACACTGCTTTAAATATTGATCTTTCAAACCAAGCTAATGGTATGTATCAGGTTAAAATTTTAAGTGCAAGTGGCACATTATTGGGCACTAAAACAGTATTTATAAACAAATAATAAAAAGAAACAAAAAAAGGCATTCTGAAAAGAATGCCTTTTTTTAATCTATTTATAAAATCTATTTTACCCTTTATGAAGATGAAAATTAAAACAAATATTCTTTTAAATGTTCTCTTAGCTTGGATATTTTTTTGTTACACAGAACAAATTACTGCTCAAAAAATAGATAGCAATGCTTTATATAAAAAAGAAAAAGCAGTTATAACTAAATACACAGGTTACACATCACCAAAAAAGTATGCTGGATATAATTTAAAATGGGCAGATGAATTTAATGGCTCTTTATTAAATGAAAAAAATTGGAGTTTTCAAAATGGAGATGGTTGTCCGGAACTGTGTGGTTGGGGTAATAATGAATTACAATTTTACAGAGCAGAAAATTGCAGTTTTAAAAATGGCAAAATGATTATTGATGCCAAAAAAGAAGATTTCAAGAATAAAAATTATACTTCTTCAAAAATTACAAGCAAAGGCAAACAAATTTTTAAATATGGCCGAATAGATTGTAGGGCAAAATTACCTAGAGGCCAAGGTTTATGGCCAGCCTTTTGGATGTTGCCAGAAAAATCTGTATATGGTGGTTGGCCAAAAAGTGGGGAAATAGATATCATGGAAATGATAGGTAAAGAGCCATCAAAAAATTATGGAACCGTACATTTTGGACCAGGGCCAGGAAGTACACAACTAGGTCAAAGTATTAGTTTATCCTCTGGCATTTTTTATGATGAATTTCATGTTTTTTCATTAGAGTGGAGTGAAAATGAAATCAAATGGTTATTGGATGGTAAATTATATTCTACTTTCAGTAAAAAAGATTTTGGAGTAAATAACTATCCTTTTAATGAAGAATTTTATTTTATAATAAATTTGGCTGTGGGTGGAAATTGGCCTGGTAATCCTGATACTAATACTTTCCAAAATCAACAACTACTTGTAGATTACATAAGAGTATTTGAAAAGAAAAATTAAACTTTATTTATTAGTTCATATAAACCTTTAATAAAAATAAGTAACCGATGTTTAAAAAATTAGCCTTTAAGCAAATAGTATTTTTAATTATTGCAATAGTGTTTTTTTCTAAAACTTATGCACAAGCTACATTTGATACAATAGCTAAAATTAATGGCTTAGTAAAGCAATTAACGCTTGCAGAAAAAGTTGCTATGGTACATGCATCATCATCATTCACTACTGGTGGTGTACCTCGGTTAAATATACCAGAAATGGTAACATCTGACGGGCCACATGGTGTAAGGCCTGAGCATGGTAGAGATTGGGAGTTGGATAATAACATTGTAGATAGTGGTACATATTTACCAACAGGTAATTGTTTGGCTGCTACATGGAACCCAAAGCTTGGCTTAGCTTATGGAGCTGTATTAGGCAGTGAAGCTAGGTATAGGGGTAAAAACATTATTCTTGGCCCTGGTATTAATATTGTAAGAAGCCCGTTAAACGGACGCAATTTTGAATACCAAAGTGAAGATCCATTTTTAATTTCAAAAATGGTTGTTGGGTATATTCAAGGTGTGCAAAGCCAAGGTGTATCAGCTTGTGTAAAACATTTTTTAGCTAATAACCAAGAAAGTAAACGTTTTACAATTAATGTGGAGATGAGTGAAAGAGCTTTAAGAGAAATATATTTACCAGGCTTTAAAGCCGCTGTACAAATTGCAAATGTAAACACAGTAATGGGATCCTACAATAAATTTAGAGGTCAATGGGCTTCTCAAAATAATTACATACTTAATCAAATATTAAAAAAGGAATGGGGTTTTAAAGGTTTTGTAATGAGCGATTGGAATGCAGTGCACAGTACACAACAAGCTTTTTATAATGGGTTAGATGTAGAAATGGGAACTGATTTAGGAATGTTGCCTAACCCTGACTATAACAAGTTTTATTTTGGAACAGCTATGCAAAATTTGGTTGAGCAAAACAAATTGGCTGAGTATGTATTGAATGACAAAGTAGCCAGAATTTTGTATGTAATGTTTAAAACAAATATGATTAGTGGGCAATTAAAAAAAGGGGATTACAACACTAAAGCTCACCAACAAACTGCAGCACAAGTTGCAGAAGAAGGTATTGTATTATTAAAAAATGAAAACAATTTTTTACCATTAAATAAGAAAACAATTAAGAGTATTGCAGTAATTGGCTACAATGCAGATCGTAAGCAAAGCATGGGTGGTGGTAGCTCTCAAGTAAGAGCGTTTTATGAAATTACACCATTGCAAGGGCTTAAAAATTTACTTGCTAACACTGATATTAAAATTACGTATGCACAAGGCTATGAAATAAAACGTGGCGCTACTGCTAACCAACAATTAATAAACGAAGCAGCAGCAGTAGCAGCAAAAGCTGATGTTGTTTTATATGTTGGTGGCAGCACACATGGTTACAATTACAGTGTATGGGGCGATAATGCGTATGATGCTGAAGATGTAGATAAACCAAATATGGATATGCCTTTTGGGCAAAATGAATTGATTGCAGCTGTACAAAAAGCTAATCCAAAAACTGCAGTTGTACTAATGGGTGGTGGTGCAATAGATGTACAAAGTTTTGTAAATAGCACTCCGGCAATTATTGAGCAATGGTATGCAGGTATGGAGGGTGGCAATGCATTGGCAAAAATTATTTTTGGTGATGTAAATCCATCAGGTAAACTACCTATAACATTTCCTAAAAAGTTAGAAGATAACCCATCATACAAACTAGGTGAGTACCCTGGTGATACTGCACAAACTTTACAAGTAAATTATTATGATGATATTTATGTTGGTTACAGGTATTACGATACGTATAAAGTTGCCCCACAATTTGCATTTGGGCATGGGTTATCATACAGTACTTTTGAATACAATAATTTAAAACTTACTAATATTAATGGAGTAGTTACAGCCACATTTACCGTAAAAAATACCAGCAATACCGCTGGTGCCACCGTACCTCAGCTTTATGTGCACCAACAAAAAAGTTTATTGCCAAGGCCTCAGAAAGAATTAAAAGGCTTTGATAAAATTATACTTGCTGCTGGCCAACAAAAGACAGTTAGTATAATTTTACAAAAAGATGCTTTTATGTATTTTAATGATATAAGCAATAGTTGGGTAATGGAAAAAGGGAACTTTGATATTTTATTGGGTACTGCTAGTGATGCTATAATACAAAAAGCAACGATAAATTTATAAATAAAAATTAGTAAAAATTAATTCTTTAAACTATGTTTTAATTTGGAGGATGAAAGGTAAAAGAGGTTGCCCTGAAATACTGGGTGGCCTCTTTTTAATTTAAAATATGTTTTTATGGAAATTAAAATTATTTTATACTAAAATACTGTCTAGCAATTGTATTTGTGCAAGGGTAGGCTTACAAGTAAATACTCCCTTGTTTGTGTGAGCTCTCATACCTCTTACAAATAAATATATTACGCCTCCAAAATGTTGGTCATAGTCAAAATTTGGAATTCTACTTTGCAAGTATTTTACCGTAGCAACCGTATAAATTAAATATTGCAAATGATAATTATTATCATTCATGGCCTCCCCTAAACCAAGTGGTTCATAGTTTGTCAAGCTACTTCCTAAATGTGTACTCTTCCAATCAAGTACATAATATTTTTCATTTATTTCAAAAAGCATATCTATTTTACCATTCATAATTCCTTCTATTTGCTGTAAATCTTTTATTTGAATTTGTATTTCATTGGTAGAAAGTAGCAAAATTTCGTGGCTATTAAATGGTTTAATTTTTAAATCAAATTCAAATTCATGTATTCTTTTGTCATAAGTAACTTGCAGTAATGTAAAAATATCTTTGTGTATAGATATATTGGCATCTAGCACATGTTGTACTAGTGTAAATAACATTTGTTCATACACACCATCTTGTGTAGGAAAATAATTATGAATCGATTTAGCAATTACTTTTGGCCACAATTCTGAATTGGTAAAATTTATATTTTCAAATATTTCGTGTAACATCAAACCTGTTTTGCTACCCTTTGTAAGTTCATTAAAAATAAAATTATCATAAGTATTGGTTAAAATACTGCTCGAAAGTTTTTTATAATGATCATTTTTTAAAGCAAGGCTAGTATAGCTTAATCTACCCCAATTATAATGTTGCAACTTAAATTTATTTGCAAACAAAGATTGTTGTATGGTTGAAGTAGTACTCGTTTTATAAAAATATTTATTGGGTATTTCTAAATGCTTTTCTGCAATTTCAATTAAACTATTTGTTGTGGGCATTTCTTTTACAAAAGTACTTAGTGTTGTATTAGCTGAAGATTTAGTGTTATACAAAAAGCAAGCATAAACAGCTCTTGTTATGGCCACATAAATTAATCTCCTGTTCTCTTGTTCATCTTGAGTTTTGTATAAAATATCTTCTGCTTCAGTTAATTTATTTTTACTAACATATACATAATTATTTTCTTGGTTTTTAAAACTTACAAAATCTTTATTTTTTGGAATACCAAAATCTAAGTATGGTGCTAGCACTATATTGTACTCCAACCCTTTACTTTTATGTATTGTTACAATTTTAATACAATCCTCATCATTTTCTATACGTTGTTCATGTTCATCTCCAATTTTATTTTTTGTTTCAATGCTGCGTTTTAGCCAGCTAATTAACTCTTGCTGCGATAATTGTTTAGCTGTTTCAGTTTTGTATAAAAGCTCTATAATTTGGTAGCAGTTAGTTAGTATTCTTTCTCCATTTTCTATATTATGATGTAGCAAATTATGTTGTACACCAAAGTCTTTTAATAATGCATGCAATGCATTGTATACTGTCTCTGTGTTCCATATATTTTTATATTTTTTAAATAGTTCAACTGTTTTTTCATCATCAATTAATAAAATCTCATTCACAGTAAAACCCGTAATATTATTCAGTAAAGCTTTATTAATTGTATTTCTGTCAATATTAATCAAAGCTTCTAAAATATATAATATTGTTTTTGCCTCATTACTTTGCAGTACCTTATCATCGCCAATAGTAATTGCTGGTATACCATATTTTGCCAAACTGTTTTTTATTTCATTGGCTTCCTTATTGGTTCGTACAAGTATTCCAATATCTGAAGGGATTATTTTTTTGCTTCCATTTTTATCAACTATGTTGTAATCGTTAGTACTAAGTAGTTGCACAATTTGGGCTGTTACTGCTTCTTGGATTGAATTTTTATTAAGCTGGGTTTGAATTGATATTGGCGAAATACTTTTTTGTTTATAAACCAAATTGCCCATGCTACTGTTTGCTGGTACTATTACAGGTATATAATTTATTGCATTACTTGCATCGGCAAAATAAAATGTATCGAAGGATTCTGTAGGCTTAAAAAAAATATTCATAGCTTCAATATACCTTTCAGTCGATCTGAAATTTACATTCATACTATAACAGTTATCGGCATCTACATAAGCTTTAAAATAGGTATTTATATCTGCCTTGCGCCAAGCATAAATTGATTGTTTTGGATCTCCAATGTAGAATAAAATAGTATTTGTACTAAACGCTGTACTAAAAATCTCATACTGTAATTTATCAGTATCTTGAAACTCATCAATAAATACAGCTTTATATTTTTGTTGTAAAGCATTTTGTAAAGTTGTGCTTTTCTTTTTTACTAGTGCAGTATGAAGGTTTGTAATTACATCATCAAAAGATAATTGATTTTGTTGCATTTTATATTCCGCTACAGATTTTGTAACAAAATTTATTGCAGCATAGTAAGTGTAGTCCAGCATTTCATCGATAAAATCATCTAGTTTTTTTATAACAATACCATAAGGTTCATACATTTCTAAAATTTCTGCAAATAGTTTTTCAACATAGTTTGTTGAAATTTTTTCTTCTAATAAAATTATAAATTGTTCAGCACTTTGTACATCTATAAAATGTTTTTTAGCAAAATTATTAGTTTCAATTTGTTGTTTTATAAATGGCATTTTACTGTCTACAAAATCAATTAATCTTTTGTATAAAATCTGTTTTTCGCTTTCTAAATTTTTAATATTGGTTAGTTGTTTTTCAAAATATATATTATCCAACACGTATGCTTGGTTTTCACTATATTGTTGGTATATTTTACCTTCCATATTATTCTTTACAACATAAATTATATTTTTTCTATTTAATTTTTTTATCAGCAATTGTAAAATTTCTACAGGTATTGAAGTAACGTTTTTTCTCCAAAAATTGTTTACTTCTTTTTCAATTATTACTTCTGCATCAGTTGTTAGTTCTACATTAAAAAGTTGATTGGTTTCAAATGCAAACTCTGTTAATGTTTGTTGGCAAAATCCATGAATAGTTAATACAGCCACTTCATCTAAAAAAGTAATGGCATCATTTAAAATATTTTGTACTGCATCAACGCCTTGTATTTGTATGGCATTAGTAACAATGTTAGTAATATTTACGTCATCTATTATTTGATTATTACTTACTTCATAAGCTAGCCTAACAAATAACCTTACTCTATCATGAAGCTCAGCTACAGCAGCCTTTGTAAAGGTTACAAGCAGTATTTCTTTGATAGTTATTTTTTGCTCAATTAAAATTCGTATTAATAAAATAGCAATTGAATATGTTTTACCTGTGCCGGCACTTGCTTCAATTAGGTTGCAACCCTGCAAGGGCACCGTATTAGGGTTGAAGGGTTTAAAATTAACGTTGTTTGCCATAAATTATTTATGCATAATATTCAGGGAAAATAGTTTTTAATGGAGCTAAAATTTCTATAGCCATTTGTTTACATTCATTAAAAGCTTCGTTGGTATTAAATAATCCTTTATCATATTCTGCTTGTAAATAAGCATTTGTATTTGGGAATAAATAATTATTAAAAAAATCTTTTAGTATTTTGTAGTAATCTTCCTCCCTAAAACTTTCTAATTCATTTATTTCTTTAAAAAACCCAATATCAAATACTGATATTTTTTGCAGAGCTTTTATATACAATAACAATAGTTTTTTTACCCTATCAAAAGCATCTTTTTTAGTTACTGCTTTTGCCTTGTATATTTTTTTGTTTTTAGTAGATATAAATTGTGCTTCAATAAAATTGCCGTTAGCACAGAGCAACAAATACTGTATGTATGTGACGAATATATTTTTTGTTTCATTACTCTTTGAAAAACTACTGCCTATTAAAATATTGTTATAAATATTGCCAATAGTACCTTGTATAGTGATGCTATCAATAGTTATTTGCACATCTATTTGCTGTTCTGCATAGTTTTTTACAAGCTCCTGATACATTTTTTTTATCGGAAAAACTTCTGTCTCTACTTGCTGTAAGCTAACTGCAGCCATGTTTTTTAATGGCAAAATTCCTTTCTTAACTAGTTCTTTTTCTAAAACCTTTATTTCATTTTCATCAGTACTTTTCAATAATATATCTTTTAATGTAAACTGTTGTAATTGATCTAATTCAAAAAGTTCAGTTTCTTGTAGCGTCACTTCTTCATCTCTGTAGTAAATACCTAATACAGAATTATAATACATTTTTATTGGATTTTTTAAGCAGTTTATAAAATAGTTTATACCAATAACATTATTCTCAATAATACTTGTGGAAGAGTTTTGTAACAGTTGCAGTGGCTCACTTTCAATTAGTATGGTGTAACTATATAATTTTGAATTGCCACTATTATATTGTTTGCTATAACTATGTAAAGGATGTTGTGTTACAAGTTGTTTTGTAACATCAGATGGACTGTTAGCAATACTTTTTATATAATTTAAAAACTCATCTACCAGTGTAGATGCAGGTATATGACTATTATCCTTAACACTCATTCCTACATAACTTATGTACAAGTATTCCTTAGCTGATAATATTGTTTCTAAAAAAAGGTGCTTATCATTTTCTTTTACATTTCTATCACCTTTTCTTTTTTCTGTTTGCATAATGCTAAAAGAAAGTGGATTTTCTTTTCGAGGAAATTTGTCATAATCTAACCCCAACATGGCTACAATTTTAAATGGGATGCTTCTCATTGGTATTAAAGAACAAAAAGTTATTCCGCCAATATAAAACGATTTTTTATTTACAGTATTTTCTAAAGATTTTTCGAAACTGTGCATAAATACATCGAACAATATTTGCTCTTGCACCAAATTACCTACCGTATTATAATTTGCCAATTGGTTCATTAACTGTACATAATCATCATCAGCAATTTCATCTTTTTCAAAAATAAAGTTGTGTATAATATCGTCAATGTATTGTACCCACTGCAACAATGTTTTTGTTTGTTTTCGTTGTTGCACAGTTTTAATTAACTGCTCTACAAAATATACAAATTCTATTATTTGGTTTGTATTTGCTCCTTCTGCTACATCTATTGGGTAAAAGCTATATGCATCATTACCTACCTCTATTTGGTTACTAATACATAAGCCATACATTATACGTTTAAGCCCATACTGCCAACTAATGTACACACTTTCATCTTCCATGTTTCCATCAATACCTGCACGAATATTTGCAGCTTGTACAACCTGCCTAATTTGATCTATATTGGTAATGTTGAATTGCTTTTTTATGTACTTACATTCTAATAATTGCACAACATTTTCTGCTGTAAAATTTTGTTCATTTATTTGTAGAATACGTAGTAAATTATTTGTAAGGGTATCCTCTTCTACAAAACTTTGATCAGCAATATGATACTTAAATTTGTATGGGGCAGCATCAAAAACTGCCTTGATGTATGATGCATATTTGTTTACATCAGTAACCATTACCAAAATATCTTGTGAAGCCAATTCATTATTATTTTTAACAACCAAGTTTACTAAGAAGTTATATAAAACTTCTACCTCTCTGGCTGCAGTATAACAGCTGTTAATAGTTATTGTGCCATCATTCAATTTTGCATTGTTAATTTTTTCACCATCTATGGCAGTATCATTATTAGTAATATTTACTTGTATGGTATGTAAAAGTGTGTTAGGGGTTGGGCTGTTTATTTCCAACTCATTTAAATTGTTGAGTATATCATCATTTTTAAATAAAAGGTTGAAAGTATCTTGTATAATTTTACCCCAACTTGTTAATAATGGGTTGCCCTGGCTACTAGCATTTGACTCTACCTTTTTTATTTTCTTTAAAAATGAAATTTGTTTTTCACTTTTATCATCGTACCAATAAATTGCAGGCGATGGGTTTAATATAAAAAAATGAATATCAATAAACTGCCCTACAGCATGTAAAATTTCTACATGGTATTGAGATATTACGCTAATGCCAAACATATAAATAGTTGGCAATTTTTGTTGCAACTGTTTTGTGTTTTCATCGTTTTGGCAGGCTTTAAAAATGTAAGATGCTACATCAGTTTTATCAGGGAAGCTGCTCCCAGCAAGCTTTTTAGCACCTTTCCATAAATCTTCTTGCCATTTGTGAATATTATTTTTTTGGTTATTGTTATTGTTCCAATTTAAAATTACATCAGTTCTATATATTTGGTATTGGTCAAACAAGTCTGCCATCTTTTCTGCTAGAGCTATTCGTTTTACATCTTTTTCAATACTTGCTGTGTTGTAGTAATTGGCAATGTTATTATGTTTTGTTACAAAATCTTCGGCTGCTAGTAAACTGTACAACAGCCAATGTAGGTGTTGTGGGTTTAGGGTTTCATCAAATTTGCCACCAAGTAGTTGATAAAATTTATTAACAGCATCGTTTGGTTTTATATAATGGCAATTAGCTGCAATACCTAAGGTGGTTGCCATTTGTAATTTTAACCAATTGTTCATACCATCCGTTTGTGTTACAATATAATTTGGTTTAAATACGGGCAGGTTGCTATTTTGTATTTTACTAAACATAGCATTGGCTAAATGCTGAAGAGAATTTGAAATATGAACTTGTATAGCCATTGGTATGTTGTTATATTATTTTAAAACGATTTATTATGCCAGATACCCTTTGCAATTTTGCAGCAGCGGTTTGTAATAAAATTTGTTCCGTAGTTTGTATTATTACTTTATTTTTTGCTCGGGTAATTGCAGTGTACAACAACTCTCTGGTTAGTAGAGCAACACTATCAATAATTGGCAAGCAAATTAATACCTCATTAAATTCAGACCCTTGGCTTTTGTGAATTGTTGTAGCAAAAACAGTTTCTGCATTGGTTATATAACTAGGTAAAACAGATTTTAATTGGTTGTTGTTTGTTAAAAACCAAACCTTTAATTTGCCATCATCATCTGCCCTTACTAATCCAATATCTCCATTAAATAACTGTAAATTTGGATTGTTATTAGTAATCATTATTGGCCTATTTACATAAAAACCATCAGTAATTTGTAGTAAATTTTGTTTTTGTAAATAAGTTTCTATTTTTTTGTTGATGGCATATAAGCCTTGCTCACCCTCTCTTACAGCACACAATACTTTTATATTGTTTAACTTTTGTAATGCAACTGTAATATCAGTTTCATGTATGTACTGCTGGTATGCTTGTATAAAATTATTAAAAATAGCATCAGTATATTGCTGATCTATTTGTACTTGGTTATCATTATTAGCACAATATGCTACAATTGTTTTTTCATCATTTTGTATAACAGCTTTACTAAATTTACCTATTCCCTCGGAATTGTTAAAACGGTAGCTATGCTGTAACTCTATAACATGCTCAAATAAAATATTGTAATTTGTATCTGAA
>JANMAV010000123.1:0-5512 GCA_031360055.1 Ferruginibacter sp. | reverse complement strand
AATTTTTCGGATTTATTAAGTTAATGTTGATAATCAATTGTTTATAACAATATAGATTCTTAACTATGTATAGCTTCGCTTAACTCAATCACAGTGATAAGGGGAAGTTTATTTTATTTTAATAAAAATATTTGTACTACTTGATTATAAATTTATTTGCTAGTTTATTTTATAAGTTAATGCGTTTTCATAATCTATTGCATTTTACCAATATATTATGGTTTGATATCTAATTTAATTAATAAATTATATTTTCGGGTTGTTGTTAAATAACTACACTTATAAACTTATTTTCAAATCATCTAACGGACTAATGATTTTTAATACATCTCTATTTGTTACATGCAAATATCTCATAGTTGTCTTTATTTCATTATGACCTAATAATTTCATTATCATATAAATATCTGTTCCATTATCTATTAAATGTGTTGCAAAACTATGTCTCAGTGCATGTACTCCACCTGGCTTTAATATTCCTGCCCTTTTCTTTGCCTCACTTAATACAATTTGTAAACTTCTTGTATGAAAACATTCATTTTGTTTTTGTCCAACAAATAAATATCCATTTCTACTTGGTATATATTTTTTATAGTATTCTCTTAGCATCACTAAGAGTACTGGACTTAAATTTACAATTCTATCTTTTTTCCCTTTTGCTTGGAGTATTTTAATTTGCATTCTTACACTATCAACATTTACAACTTTTAAACTTACCACTTCACTTACTCTCATACCAGTACTGTAACATAGCATGAGCATTGTTTTGTGTTTTAGGTTTTTTGTTTGATTAATTATTTGAGTAATTTCTTCTTTATTAAAAAAGGGAGGAGATTTTAATGGTTTTTTAGGCCGAGGAATTTCTACAAAAAATTTTTCATGACCAAGTACTTGTTCGTATAAATATTTTAAAGCATTTATTCTACTGTGAGCCGTACTTTCACTACATCGTAATTTTGTTATACAATAATGTATATACCTTCTAACATCGATTGTACACAATTTTGAAGCATCAACTTTTTTTAGTGTTTTAAAAAAGTGAAGTAATTCGTTTTTATATGTTTTTATGGTTGATGTACTGTATGCTTTAATTTGTAAATGCTCTACTACATGTAATAAAAGCTCTAGATTGGTTTTTGAAATTGTTTCAGCATATATAGCAGACTCATTACCTGTTTGACCAGAAATTAATTTTATATCTTTTTGTATATTTTTACTATGCAAATAATTTGATAGTGCCTGATTATTTATGGTAACTTGATTTTTTACGCAATTGTAAAAAAGATAATAATGTTGCTTTGTAATTGGTAAATGCCAACAACTATTAGTTTTACTCCATTTTATACCATCAATTTTTTTTATAGAGTTGATAATATTCTTTTCGAATGAAAATTTAATCCCAATCCTATCTTCATTATTATGCCTAAGCGGCGAAACCTCAACAATAGGTAAATGCATACAGATTTATTTTGGAATAATAAATTTAATAAAAATTTAAATACAAAAATTATTGAATTACAAATAATTAACTTTTAAATATCATCAAAGCTGAATAGATAATGCCTGCATTTTTATTGTTTATATTTGCAAAAAAAATTTATGTTTAATAAACGCAGTAAAATAAAAGCGTTGCTTGAAGGTGATAAAGCAAATTTTGAAACTACCGTTATGGGCTGGGTACGTACTTTTAGAAATAACCAATTTATAGCAGTAAATGATGGTAGTACAAACAATAATTTGCAAGTAGTTGTGGCGCTTGATTTATTAGATGATGCAACTGCAAAAAGATTAACAACAGGTGCTTGTATAAAAGCTACTGGAGAAATTATACCTTCTTTAGGTAAAGGTCAAAAGTTTGAATTAAAGGCCTCTAGTATAGAAATTTTGGGTGATAGTGATGCAGAAAAATTTCCGCTACAACCTAAAAAACATAGCCTAGAGTTTTTAAGAGAAATTGCTCATTTACGTATGCGTACTAACACTTTTGGGGCAATTTTTAGAGTACGCCATAGCCTGGCATATGCTGTACATAAATTTTACAATGATAGGGGTTTCGTATATATGCATACTCCAATAATAACTGGTAGTGATGCTGAAGGTGCTGGTGAAATGTTTAAAGTAACCACATTGCCATTGGATGGAACTGCACCCAAAAATGATGATGGTAGTATTAACTTTAAAGAAGATTTTTTTGGTAAAAGCACTAACCTTACTGTAAGTGGCCAGTTAGAAGGTGAGCTTGCAGCGATGGCTTTTAGCGATGTATATACTTTTGGTCCAACTTTTAGGGCCGAAAATAGTAATACCACAAGGCACTTAGCCGAATTTTGGATGATAGAGCCTGAAGTTGCTTTTAACGATTTGGAAGATAATATGAACCTAGCCGAAGATTTTATAAAATATATTATAAAATATGCTATGGATAATAATGCTGATGATTTAGCATTTTTAGCGCAAAAGTTAGATGATGAGGAAAAACAAAAACCAACTGCTGAACGTAGTGAAATGGGTTTAATAGATAAACTAAAATTTGTAGTTGAAAATGATTTTGAACGCCTAACTTATACCGATGCAATTGAAATTTTAAAAGAAAGCAATCACAATAAAAAGAAAAAATTTCAATATTTAATTGATAAGTGGGGAGTAGATTTACAAAGTGAGCATGAACGTTATTTAGTTGAAAAGCACTTTAAAAAGCCCGTAATATTAACTGATTATCCAAAAGAAATTAAGGCATTTTACATGCGCCAAAATGATGATGGCAAAACAGTTGCAGCAATGGATATTTTAGCGCCGGGTATTGGCGAAATGGTAGGTGGTAGCCAGAGAGAAGAACGATTAGATAAGTTAATGGAGCGTATGAATGAAATGCATATACCAACCGAAGAAATGAGTTTTTATTTAGATACTCGTAGGTTTGGAGGTTGCCCTCATGCTGGCTTTGGCCTTGGGTTTGAGCGGTTGGTATTATTTGTAACTGGTATGACAAACATTAGGGATGTAATACCTTTTCCTCGTTATCCTAAAAGTGCTGCATTTTAAAGAGGTAAATGATTTTATTGTTAATTTTTTATATTTATAATATCAAATATAGTATTTATATAAAGGCAAAGATTTTTAGTCACTTTGTACTCTATATTTTCTTTGTTACTATGTGTGAAATAAGTTTTGCAACATGAACCCAAAAAACTACCTCGATATAATTTTAAACCCTTTGGAATTGTTGCGTACAAAAAAGGTATTACAAGTAAACCCTACTGCTGCCCCTTCACGTATTGAACCTACTGAAATTTTTATAACCGTTTTTGAATATAGCAAAGAAGAGGTTGCTTGCTATAGAATTAATAATGTAGAAGATGCATACCAATATTTAGACTCCCCATTAAATACCTGGATAAATATTGATGGATTAAGAAAAGTTGATGTTGAAAATATTTGTACACATTTTAAAATACATCCTCTTATTGCTGAAGATATTTTAAGCATAGGCCAGCGCCCCAAAACGGATGAAATAGATGGTTTAGTTTTTTGCTTGCTTAACATGCTTTCATTTAACGAAAAAGACTCAACAGTAGAAACTGAGCAAGTGAGTATCATATTGGGCAAAAACTTTGTTATAAGTTTTCAAGAAGATCCTACAAAAGACCCTTTTAACTTACTTAGAGAAAAATTAAAAATAGCTGCTAGTAAGGTAAGACAAAATGGTAGTGACTTTTTGTTTTATACATTGTTAGATTATATAGTAGATCACTACTTTATAGTAATGGAGAGGCTCGGTGAAAAAATAGAAGTGCTTGAAGAAGACATTATAAAAAACAGTAACAACCGAAGCCTGGTAAAAATAAATATGATACGTAAAGAAATGATTGTGCTAAAACGCAGTATTGCACCAGTAAGAGAACTAGTAAGCAGTATATTACGCAGCGAAAGTGAACTTATTGAAGAAAAAACTGAAAAATATTTTAAAGATGTTTATGATCATATTATACAAGCACATGACCTTTCAGAAAACTACCGAGATATGATGATGAACTTGCAAGATTTATATTTGAGTAATGTGAACTTACGTATGAATGAAGTAATGAAGGTAATGGCGGTGGTTACCTGTTTATTAGCACCTGCAACAGTTATAGGCGGTATTTTTGGGATGAATTTTGATATAATTCCATTATTACATAACAAGTGGGGCTTTTTTATATCAGTAGGGTTAATGCTATTTGTACCTATAATTATGATTAGAAGTTTTAGAAAAAGAGGTTGGTTTTAACCTTTAAATTTTGTCAACTCTTAACTCATGCCTGCCAGCTTCAAAAGCTGTTGCTAAAAAAATATCAACCATTTGTTTTGCTTCATCTATTGTAATAAAACGACTAGGCAAACAAAGTACATTTGCGTTATTATGTTTACGTGCTAGCGTTGCTATTTCTGCCTGCCAACAAATAGCTGCTCTTATATGTGCATGTTTATTAGCGGTAATTGCAACGCCATTTGCACTACCACAAAGTAAAATTCCACAACTATACTCACCACTCTCTATGGCATTTGCCACGGGGTGTGCAAAATCGGGATAATCTACAGAATCTTGACTATACGTACCAAAATCTCTTAAAGCTACACCTTTTTCATCTCTTAAATAATTAACTAATGCTGCCTTATATTCAAAGCCAGCATGATCACCACCAATGGCAAGTGGTTTTGTAGAATCAAAAATCATAAATGTTTAATTTTAGAGATATTGAGAAAACTGTACTGAGTAAATATATTACTGAAAAGTGAAGTGAAAAAATTAACTCCATTCCTTTTCTACTATTGCTTTTTGCTTATCTATTTTGGCACAAATTAATACACTTATTTCGTATAAAAGTAAAAGGGGTAGAGATACTAAAATTTGGCTAGTCCAATCTGGCGAAGGGGTAATTACAGCTGCAACAATTAAAATTATTACAAATGCAAACTTTCGTTGCTTACGTAAAAAAGATGCATTTATTAAACCAATTTTGGCTAATACAAATGCCAATATAGGAAGCTCAAATGCTAAACCACAACCTAAAATAAGGTTGTTTAGTGTATCTATATAATCATCTAAAGTTGGGCGATAAATATATGCCCCAGTAGTGCCTAATTTAAAATTACCTAGAAAATTAAATGTAAAAGGTGCTAATAAAAAATATCCAAATGCAGCACCCACAAAAAAACATAACGATACCCAAAAAATGCCTCCTTTACCGTGTTTTGCTTCTTTTGCTGTAAGTGCAGGTTTAATAAAGCGCCAAAGCTCCCAAATTAAATATGGGAAGGCCAATATTAAACCACCAATTAATGCTATAGAAATAGCACTCATAAATGGGCCACTTACTGTATTACCTTGCAGCTCAATGTTTATTGGTGGCATGCACAGTCCATCTCCTAAGCCTAATTTATGGCTTACGTTGCATAGCACTCTATAGCTTACAAAGCTTGACCTTGCTGGTGCATAAATTATATTATCGAAAAACCAATCTACTTTAATGAA
>JANMAV010000065.1:0-9003 GCA_031360055.1 Ferruginibacter sp. | reverse complement strand
TTCGGGATGTAGCGTAGCCCGGTTATCGCGCCTGGTTTGGGACCAGGAGGTCGCAAGTTCGAATCTTGCCATCCCGACATACATTCAAAACCTTTCAATGCAAATTGGAGGGTTTTTTTGTGCCTAGAATTTAAGTGATTTTATAGTTTTCTTTTCTGAAAATTTTATAATCTAAAAGGAACAGATGAGTTTTTAATGCATGATTTACTTATTGTTATTTTCTTATATGAATAAGAATATAAGAGATTATTAAAAAAGTATTAATTTACCAACACAAATTACTAAACAGAAAAAACTGATTATGCAGAAAAAAAATATACAAATTATTTGCTACTTACTATTTAATATAATTACAGCAACAAATTTATTTGCTCAAGATGCCGTAGGATATAAATTGCCCCCAAAAGAAATTAGTGATTTACTTTTGGCTAAACCCACACCTGGTGTAAGTGTAGATGATATTGGTGAATGGATGTTGCTGAGTGAAAGAAATAGTTACCCAACTGTGGAAGAGCTAGGACAGCCAGAATTGAGATTAGCTGGCTTACGATTAAACCCTAACAATTATAGCCCCAGTAGAGTTACCTATATTAATAATTTTACACTACAAAATATTAAAACTAAGCAAAATTTTGTGGTTGCAGGTATTCCAAAAAATTTACTTGCCAGCAATGTAATTTGGAACGGCAAACAGAACAAAATAGCTTTTACTAATACTACCAGCAACAGGATAGATTTATACGTAATAGATATAACTACAAAGAAGGCAACTCAAATAAATAAAAAACCATTAAACCTAATTTTAGGAGGTAATATATTTTGGGTAGATGATAATAGTTTGCTTTATAAAGTAGCCAGCAATGTAGCCAGTTTATTGCCTAAAAGACCTGTTACTCCTAGTGGCCCAACCGTACAAGAAAGTATTGGGAAAGCAGCGCCTGGACGTACATATCAAGACATGATAAAATCGCCGTACGATGAACAAGTATTTGAATATTTGGCAACCAGCCAATTGGTAATTAACAACAATAATACTGAAACAAACATAGGGAAGCCATCTTTATATTTATCGGCCAGTTTATCGCCAAACAAAAAATATTTATTAACCAAGGTTGCCAAAAAACCTTACTCGTATTTAGTGCCAGCATTTGGTTTTGCCAGTGTGCTAGACATTGTAGATTTACAAGGAAAGCTCATTAAAAATATTGCCAATTTACCAAGCCAAGAAACTACACCTTCTGGCAATGATAATATACAAAATGAGCCAAACGGGTATGATTGGAGAGATGATGAACCAGCGACAGTGGTTTGGAGTATGCCACTAGACAGTGGAATCATAAAAAATAAAATGGAATTTCATGACGCTGTTTATGCACTTACTTACCCATTTACAGGCGCCCCAAAAGAGCTTTTTAAAACTAATATGAGATTTAGAGGAATAACCTGGGGCAGTAAAGATTTTGCCTGGGTTACAGAAGCTTTGCAAGGAAAACAAACCATAAAAGTAAGCAGGTATAACCCAACAACAAATGCTATAGAAAAACTTTTTGAAAGAAATATAACTGATGCATACAGCAACCCTGGTTCACCAGTTACCGGAAAAAATGAATATGATAGAGATGTTATTAAGATAAATAACAACGAAATATTATTGAATAATACTACAGGCTCATCGCCAAAAGGAGATATGCCTTTTTTAGCAAAATATAATTTTGTAAGTAAAAAAACAGATACCATTTGGCGTAACCAAGCTGGGCAATATGAATATGTGGTTCAAATATTAAACTCAGATAAATTGGTGTTATTAACCAGAAGAGAATCTCAAAAAGAGGTGCCAAATTATTTTATAAAAAATTTAGTGTTACGGATAGCTGATTTACCTATTACTGATTTTAAAAACCCATACCCTGCCTTACAAGATGTTACCAAAGAAAAAGTAAGTTATAAAAGGGCTGATGGAGTTGATTTAACCGCAGATTTATATTTACCGAAAGGGTATAATACAGAAAAAGATGGTAGGTTACCCGTGCTTATTTGGGCATACCCAAGAGAATTTAATAATGCTGCTGATGCTGCACAAATAAGAGGTAGTAAAGATAGATTTACAACATTAAGCTGGGCTAGCCCCATATTTTATGTAACTCAAGGATTTGCCATACTTGATAATGCTGAAATGCCAATTGTAAGTACTGATACATCAAAAAAACCAAATGATAATTTTTTAAATCAACTACAATTAAATGCAGAGGCCGCTATAAATTATATTAGTGACAGGGGAATAGGAGATAAAAAAAGAGTAGCAGTAGGTGGCCATAGTTATGGAGCATTTATGACAGCAAATTTGCTTGCACATACCAATTTATTTAAAGCTGGTATAGCAAGGAGTGGAGCATATAATAGAACCCTTACCCCATTTGGTTTTCAAGCAGAGGATAGAACATATTGGCAGGCACCGGATTTATATTATACAATGAGCCCATTTAGCTTTGCTGATAAAATTAAAACGCCATTGTTACTTATACACGGTGATAGTGATGATAACCAAGGCACATTTCCTATAAATAGTGAAAGATTATTTGCTGCTATTAAAGGTAATGGTGGTAAGGTAAGATTTGTGTTTTTGCCTTACGAAGCTCATAGTTACAGAGGAAAAGAAAATTTACTACACATGCTTTGGGAACAAAACGAGTGGTTAAAAAAATATGTTCAATAATTTTTAATGGGCATAATTGAATTACATAATGAATTAAAAACAGCTACTTTATATGCCAACCTAATTTTTTATGGCCAAGCAGCAACTGAACAGCTGAGCAACCAAATTGCTACCGACATTAACCAACAATATAATGCTGCAAAAGCATTGATAACGATACATGGTAACATATATACTTTTGTAATGCAGGTAGCAGGCATACATAACCCTAGCTTACAGCAAATTGATGTTATTGAAAATGATAACCCACTACAAAACTATTTTAGAATTGAAGAATATGCTAGCGGCAATATATCTTTTGTAGATGGTGTGCATAGCAACACTGGTTACTTTATGCTGGCTAATATTTTACACAATAGTACAACAGCAGCTCATGAATTTGGGCATACCATAGGGCTGGAGCACCCACAACAATTAGACATACGTGGCTACGGCATACCGGGCATTATGCACCCAAGAGGTACAATTTGCAACCCCGAATATCAATATGACTTACATGCAGCACCACATGCGCCGGGTGGCACCATGAACCCTAATTTTAGACAAGTGCAGCAGCAAAATATTACAGATTTACAAATTGACAAATTAAAATTTAATACACAACACAGAGCTATAATTGGGGCCTTTAGCAGCCAATGGCATTACGCACACAGTAAAGAATAGTCATAATTTTACTAGTACCAAAACTTGATTTTAAAATTGTCATCATCAATTTTAGCTGCAGAGTATACTTATCTTTGCAACCAAATTAGTTTTACATAATGATTATTTCTTATAATTGGTTAAGCCAATATTTACCAGTAACAATAGAACCAGAAAGGTTAAGTAAAATACTTACTAGCATAGGGCTAGAGGTAGAAAGTTTGCATACGTACGAATCAATTAAAGGTGGGTTAGAGGGCATAGTGGTTGGTGAAGTGTTAACATGTACTAAACACCCCGATGCTGATAAATTAAACATTACCACTGTACATATTGGACAACAAGAACCACTGCAAATTGTATGTGGTGCCAGTAATGTAGCCGTAGGCCAAAAAGTAGTGGTAGCCACTGTAGGTTGTACTTTATACCCTAGTAATGGTGAACCGTTTGGCATAAAAAAGGCTAAGATACGTGGGATAGAAAGTGTGGGAATGATATGTGCTGAAGATGAAATAGGTGTAGGTGAAAGCCATGCAGGCATTATGGTTTTGGGTGATACAAACGTGCCAGGTACCCCTGCTGCAACATTATTTGAAACCTATACTGATAAAATTTTTGAAATTGGGCTTACTCCAAATCGTATGGATGCCATGAGCCATTTAGGGGTTGCCAGAGATGTGTGTGCCTATTTGTGGCATCATGATAAGAAAGAAACTAAGGCAGTATCTCCATTTAAAAATGGATTTAAAGCAGATAATACTGATTTGGTAATAGATGTAAAAATTGAAAACACTAGTGCTTGTAAACGATACACTGGAGTAAGCATAACTGGCATTACAGTAGCCGATAGCCCAATGTGGCTACAACACAAATTGAGAAGTATTGGCCTTAAGCCCATCAATAACATTGTAGATATTACAAACTATATTTTGCATGAAACCGGGCAACCGTTACATGCATTTGATGCTGCTAAAATTTTAGGTAATAGCATTGTTGTGAAAAATGCAACTGAAGGAGAAATTTTTACAACTTTAGACGATAAGCCTAGAAAATTATTTGCAACTGATTTACTTATTTGCAATGCAGAAAATGCCATGTGCCTTGCCGGCGTATATGGTGGAAAAGAAAGTGGTATTACCCAAAGCAGTACCAGCGTTTTTTTAGAAAGTGCCTGGTTTAATAATGAAACTATTCGTAAAACATCTTTAACACATGGGTTACGTACCGATGCTGCAACAAGGTTCGAAAAAGGTGTAGATATCAGCAATACAGTAAATGTATTAAAAAGAGCAGCATTACTCATTAAAGAAATAGCTGGTGGCACCATTAGTAGCGATATTATTGATGTGTACCCAAACCCAGCCGAAAAGGTATCTGTAGCTATTACGTATCATTATCTAAAAAAATTAAGTGGTAAAAATTATCATGCCGATACTATAAAAAATATACTTACTGCGTTAGGCTTTGAAATACAAAAAGAAGGCATTGATGAACTTTGGGTAAATGTACCTTACAGCAAAACTGATATTAGTATTGCAGCTGATATAGTAGAAGAAATAATGAGAATTGATGGGCTTGATAATGTAGAAATACCTACCACAATAAGTATAGCACCATCAGCAGATGATGATAATGGTAAATTTTTATTTGCCGATAAAACTGCAAACTATTTATCAGGCAATGGTTTTGCAGAAATATTTACAAATAGTATAACTGATAGTAAATATTATACGGAGCAAATTTTACAGCATACTGTAAAAATGATAAACAATTTAAGTGCTGATTTAGATGTGTTGAGGCCAGCTATATTACAAACTGGTTTAGAAGTTATAGCCTACAACTTAAACAGAAAAAATACTGATTTAAAATTGTATGAGTTTGGAAAAACTTACCAAACTGAAGCAGTTGGAAACTATAGTGAAAAAAATCATTTGGCTATTTTTGCTTGTGGTAATTTACAAATTGGTGGCTGGCAGCAAAAGGATACAAAGGCTGATTTTTATTTTATAAAAGGTATTGTAGAAAAAATAGTTGCTTTAGCTGGCATTAAAAATATACAAGTTGCTGCCATAGAAAATGATACTGAAATTGAATTTGGAATTGCCATTACTGCAAATAAAACTTTTGTTGGAAAAATAGGAACTGTAGCACAAACATTATTGAAGCAATTTGGTATTAAAGAGCCAGTTTTATTTGCCGATATGGATTGGGATGCCTTAGTAACGTTACAACAAAAAACTAAAAACACGTATTCTGAAATATCAAAATACCCAACGGTACAACGAGATTTAGCTGTTATTGTAGACAAAACGGTGACTTATGCAACTATAGAAAAAACTATAAAAGATACTAAACTACAAAACCTAACTGCAATAAAATTATTTGATATTTTTGAAAGTGAAAAATTAGGATCCGACAAACGTAGCATGGCAATAAATTTTACTTTTGCTGATGATACAAAAACACTTGCAGATGCTGATACTGATGCTATGATGGGTAAAATAATTACAGCTTTAGAAAAAAATGTAAACGCCACTATTAGGCAATAATTTTGGCAGACCTTAGCACACATATTAACGCCTTAAACGCAAAGCTGCAACTGTTATTAAAGCAGCACCATGCCCTTAAAAAACAAAACGAACAGCAAAAATTATACATAGCACAGCTGCAAGAAATAGATGAACTACAACAGCAACAAATTGAAAGCTTACAGCAAGAACGGTTAATTTTAAAAGCAAGCATAAGCGATATGGATGCCACCGAAAAAAAGCAATTGGAGCAAAAAATAAATGGCTATATAAAAAATATTGACACATGTATTGCCCTACTAAGCCACAATAAAACGCCATGAGTACAGCAGCACTTATACCCATAAATATAGTAATTGGCGATAGAACGTATCGTATAAAAACCACACCTACCGACGAAGAAATTATACGTAAAACCGTAAAGCTTATTAACGATAAAATAATAGAATTTAAAACCCAATTTGCCGGTAAGGATATGCAAGACTATATTGCTATGGTAATAATTTGGTACGCCACACAAACCACAAACAACAGTGGCAACGCCCTACTAGATAGTGATATGATAGGGTTGTTGAAAAAAATGGAAGTGCAGGTGGGGGAGGTGGTGGGGTAATACCAAACAAATTATTGCAACAACGTTTATGCAACAAAACCCAATAACAATTTATTGTGCCGATATTTTTGATTTATACTATAATGGGTTACAAATGGCTATTAAAAATGAGCCAAATCATAATTTCAAAATTATTGGTAATAGTAAAACCATAAGCTGCTTAATAAACAATGTAAGCTTATATCAACCTAATGTAATTTTACTTAGCCACCAACTGTTAGATGGGTATGTTTTTAAACATTTTAGCCATATAAAATATGTTTGCCCTAATGTAAAAATAGTAATGCTAACCATGGCATTTAGTATGAAAACCATGCTAAAAACCATTGGTAAAATTGATGGTTTTATTGGTAAAGATGCAGAAATAAATGAAATTATACATTGCTTAAAATTAGTACTGCAAGGTGAAAAATATTTTGTAGTAAGTGGATTTTAGAAATCCCCCATGTTCAAATATATTCAACAATATTTTCTTACATTTACACCACAATATGTACGATAATGAAACCAAAAATAAACTACAACATATCGTTAGCGGAAATGCAATCCCTGGGCAAACAGATAATTGCACAGCAGCCCGAAACTACCTTTGCCAAGGCTTTAGCACAAGCACAACGGTTAAAACAGACTTCGAAAATAGAGCAAAAATTAAAGAAGAGCAAAGTGAATTGCTAATAGTATTTGCTAAGCAAAATAACTTTTGGCTAAACGAACTACCAACCAATAATACCTATTTTGCAAAAGGTGGAGAAGCCACTATTTATTTAGATTATAGTGGCAAAAATGTTATAAAAGTAAATGAAGGTATTTATTACAATACTTGGTTAGATTTTTTGAATAGCATCATAATACACAATATTTTATTTAAATACACTGGTTACACTTTAGTTGGTTTTATACTCATTGAAAATGCGTTACATGCTGTTTTGCAACAACCATTTGTATTAAGCAACACAAGCACCAATCTTGTAAATGTAAAAACGTATTTGGAATTTAACGGTTTTAATAACACCCGAAGAAACGATTATTACAACAAAGCATTAAGCCTAATTTTAGAAGATATACATGATGAAAATGTGCTTACACAAAATGGCGTATTGTTTTTTATTGATACTGTTTTTTATATAAATATTGAGGTGTTATAAAATGCTCAATGAAACAACTTCGTTCTAAACTATTCACTATTACCCATTCACTTTTTCACCGCTAAGCACAGCAGTAAACAGCTTTTACACAGAGTTATTATTGACCATTAACGATTCACCATTCACAATACCCCATTCACTTTTTCACCGCAAAGTACAGGAGTAAAAAGAGTTACCGCAGAGGCCCTCATTCACCATTGCCCATTCACCATTCACAAGCCCCCATACACCTCCACCCCCTTCTCAAAAACCGCTTTTATTTTTTCCCTCAATGCCAATGGTTGCAGCACTTCTACATCGGCGCCATATTGCAGTATAGCAGCTTCAAGCTCTTGGTTTATTATTATGTTAAGGGTAAATTTGATATGCTTGTTTTTAAGTGTTTTTTGTGCAGTAATTGCAGCAAATGGCTTGGTTAAAAAATAGTTTGCCCTTGTGGGGGTAAAGGTAAGTACAAGTTGCTGTGGGGTTGCGTTAGGTGGTGCGTATTATTTAATTATTTATACCATTTATTTGAACCCAACCTATGTGATATTTATAATCTATTTCTCCAAACAAATAGCCAAGATATTTCACTTTTACCCAAAAGCCTTTTTGTTGAATTATAGTAATATTTTGATAACTGGGTATAACTCCAATTATTACTGATTTAGGGTTTGCTGTTAATCTAAGATTGCAATTAGTAATTGTTGAGGTAGAATTTGAAGTTTGTCTTTTTTTAACCGTATGTGTGCTCCTTTTTTCATTCTCCCTACCCCAAATGACGCTACAATGTGGGCAGCGTTGTCCAATTCTTGATAATGAAGATACAACTCCGCCACATGACCCACAAGCTTTTGAAACTGTAGTATAACTTTGGCTAAAGGCAACATTAGTAATTATGAATGTTGCAAAAAATAAATTAAATATGATTATTAATCCTTTCATAATTTCAATTTTTGTTTTTAATTGTTTCTAAAAAAGAGGTTGATGTAACGGATGTTTTTATTTTTAAGATTTGAGTTTACATTGATAGTATTTCGATTATAGAATTACGATGTGTTGTAAAACCTACTCCAAATACTCTTTAATATTTAAACTGCCTTCCATGTAACCAGTAAAGGTTAGCACATCAAGTTTTTGAGTAACCATTTTTAATGTAAAAACTATACCAGTAGGTTTGTAAATTTTGGTAAATGAAACAGTGGCATAGCCAGACTCTGTATCGTATGAGTTATAATATTTCCATCTAAATGTAAACTCATCAGCCTGATACGTTTTTTCAGTCTCCTCCGAGTGGTCGTTTTTAAGGTTTAGCACCTTGCCAAATGATTGATCATCATTTGTAGCGGCTACATTAGCAAAATACAATTCGTTTTTATT
>JANMAV010000031.1:0-5160 GCA_031360055.1 Ferruginibacter sp. | reverse complement strand
AAACAAGTGAAGTATTATTAATGTTATACCTAATCATAGCTGCAGCAAATAAATAGGGTTTAGTTTTGCTTCCATCATCTAGAAATTGCTTACCAGTGTAAGCAGCTTCAATACCTGCTCTAAAATCATCAGTAAATTCATAAGCAATAACTGTAGCAAACTTATTACGGGCACTTAAACTAACATTTGGATATTTAGTATTATACAGTTGTTTTGCATTTGTGTAGGTATATCCAAAATACATTTCAAGCTCATTATGTGTAGCAGCTATGTATGTTTCAAAACCTTTGCTATTGGTGGGTTTGCTTGCATTAAAATTGTAAATATTACCCAATCCATAAGTGGCAAAAATTACAGGTTCGGTAATTTCTGTTATGTAAAACATTTGGTTAATTGTATAATGCCAACCGTTATTTACTTTTTTAAAATTTATATCCCAATTTATACCTTTGGATTTTTCTGCATTAATTAATGTAGAAGGATAAACTTTTCCATAGTCTCTTTCATCAACTTCGGTTGCAAATTGCGAAGGTGTTTTATACCCTAATCCACCACCTAACCTTGTTGTAAAATTTGTATTTATTTTATATAAAACTGATAATCTTGGCAACGCAAAATTACCATAAAGGTTTGTATGATCAAACCTGAAACCAGCTTGTGCAGTAAGTTTGGAATTAATTTTGTAATCATCTTGTATAAAAGATCCTATTGTTTGTTGATTTGTATTGGCGTAGTTAGAAGAATCTGGAAGGGTTTTCGTAAAAACTTCTCCACTAAAATTTACTCCTCCAACAATATTATGTTTAAGTAATTTTTTTAAATAGGATATTTCAGTAAAATAAGATGTTTGTTTGGCATTCATACCAAATATATTTGTTGCTATTTTTCTATTAAAAAAACTACTTGTTCCTTTAACAGTAAGTCTATCATTTTGATTTATTTTATTTTCAAAAGTGGCATCAATGTTGTTTCTCACAGAAGTATTTTTTATAAAAAACTGATGAATTGAAGTTGATTTATTTTGTAATACCTGCATATCTCCACCTTTTCTATTTTCATAAGTTAAATTATATCCTACTGTAAATGTTTTGTTTTTATTTGGGTAATAAAAAAGCTTAGGGTGAAAAAAATATGTTTTTAAATTTGGTACATCACTTAAACCATCATTATTTACATCTACTTGTTTTTGATAAGTAGAGCCACTAAAAAGGGTGTATCCTACATTGTTTTTCCTGTTGGCAAAATAAAAATTTAAATTACTTTCTTTAAGTGTTGATTGATTTATAGTAATGGCATGTTCAGGCTTATTTAATTTAGGAGATTTTGAAACTAAATTAATTATACCTGCTATTGCACCGCCTCCATATAGAGTAGAAGTTGCACCTTTTATTATTTCAATTTGTTTTAAATCAGACGGGGGTATTTGTAAAATACTAAAACTCCCTGAGTAACCTCCAAATAAAGGTAGTCCATCTCTTAAAATTTGTGTGTATTTACCTGGAAGTCCCTGAACACGTGCATCTGCATTAGCAGTTGTGGCACTTGATTGTTGAATTTGAATACCTGCAACATCTCCTAAAAGACTGGCAATGTTTCCAGGCTTAATACCATTTTCTTCTCCTACTTCTTCACTTCCTATTACTTCAACTTTTGTTGGTAAATCTTCTATTCTACTATTAGTACGGCTACTAGTAACTATTACTTCTTCTTCAATTTTATCAGCGGCTTGCTCTAAAGTTATTATTATTGAAGTGTCTCCTAGTGGCAAATTAAAATTTACAAGTTTAGTAATGTAACCAACATAAGATAGACTAATTTTAATATTACCATTTGGTAAGTTAGTAAAATTCACCATACCATTACTGTTGCTAATTGTAGTTATTTTTTTGCTAATTACTGTAGCGGTAACACCTATTAAATTTTGATTTTGAACACTATCTTTTACGTAAAAATTAAATTTATTTTGAGAGAAAAGTTGTTTGCTAAATAGAAATAAAATAATTATTATTATAGATTTTAATTTCATAATTTATTTTAAGCCAAATTAAATGGCGATTGTTTGTGGTTAAAAATTTTTTAAAAGCTAAATTAAAATGAAATATGAAAATTTATCCAGAAAATTCTAATTCTGAAACAATAAAAAAACTTCCGCAAATTACTATTACATCTGTATTTTTAGCATTTGTAAGAGCGGCTTTTAGAGCTAAATTTACATTCAAATATAAATCACCAGCAAGTTCAAAATTAATTGCTTTTTGTTGTAAAACTTCTTTAGGCATTGCCCTCGGTATATGTGCATTAGTAAAATAATATTGGCTATTTGTTGGAAAAAGTTTTAGTACAGCATCTACATCTTTATCATGCACAAAACCTAATATAAAATGATAATTAGTATTAGGGTATTGTGATTTTAATTGAGAAAGCACAGCAGTTATTCCATCAATATTATGGGCAACATCTACAACTACTGTAGGGTTTTGTTGTAAAATTTGCCACCTTCCCTCAATTCCGGTAATTTTTGATACTTGCTGCAAACCTTGCTCTATGGCAAGTTGTGGTATCTGTAACCCAAGTTTTTGTAATTGATAAATTGATGCTAGTATGGTACAAATATTTTTAGTTTGGTAATGTCCACCAAGCTCAAAAATGAAATTTTTATGCTGTTTTGTATGTAGATTTTGAACAGTGTATATCACATTGTTTTTATCATCAATGTAGGTATGATTACAATGTAAATTTTCTTCTACAAAAGTTATTTTAGCATTATTTATTAAGGCAGTTTCTACAAAAATTGCTTTAGTTTCTGGTAAGGCTTCACCGATTATAATTGGAATATCATGCTTAATAATTCCTGCTTTTTGGGTTGCTATTTCTGCAAGTGTATTACCTAATAAATTTTGGTGGTCATAACCAATGTTTGTAATGATAGATATTATGGGTGTAATAATATTAGTACTATCTAGCAAACCACCTAGGCCTGTTTCAATAACTGCATAGTCAACTTGCTCAGCAGCAAAATAATCAAACGCCATTGCCACAGTTAGTTCAAAAAATGATGGCTTAATTGATTCAGTAATCTCTGCAGTTTTTGCTACAAAATTTACAACGGTTTGCTCTGCAATCATGCAGCCGTTTATTTTTATACGTTCTCTAAAATCGTGTATATGTGGCGATGTATATAAACCAGTTTTATAGCCTGCAGTTTGTAAAATTGCAGCTATACTGTGAGCTGTACTGCCTTTGCCATTGGTGCCTGCTATGTGTATGGTTTTAAATTTTGTATGTGGGTTGCCTATGCTTGTACATAAAGCTATAGTATTTTTTAAATTAGGCTTGTAAGCTGCTGCACCAATACGGCTAAACATTGGTAATTGGCTGTATAAATACTCAATAGTTTGTTGGTATGTCATGTTTAGGCAAATGTAAAAAAGCAAAGGGTAAATAATTTATTTCTGGTCTTAAACTATTCTTAGAAAGGCATTGTCTGAAGTAAAAAATCTTCCCTTATTTTAATTTAAGTTTCAATTCAGATAAATTCGAGTAGTATATTAAAATTTATAGCGCAAATTTATCAACCTTATTTGGCTTTTGTGGTTTGTGCATGAAATGATATCTATTAAAATGATATTTATCAGCTTAAAAAAAACTAAATTATTCCAAATGGGAAGTTAATCAAATTTAACTACTAAACTTCTAACCTCTAACCTCCTAAACTCCTTATTGTACATTAAAATTAAACTGAACAGTAACAGTACTTTCATCAGCGTCTTTATTAAAATTTATATTGCGTAAATAACCAATTATGGCGTTAGCATAATCCCTACTAAAACTGGTGCTACCTTGGCCTATTTTTATAAAATTACCTACTCCTGCTGCACTAACTTTAATTACTGCATTTATAGTTGCTTTTGGTAGCTCACCAGTAAAAGAGTAGTAATTAATAAATTTTCTATTACCACTTATTACTTTTGCTCCTCCAACTTTACCACCAGGCTTGTTGCCATAGCTATCTTTGTTTCCATTGGTGTCACCATTATCTCCTGTGCTACCTTTGGTATTACCTTGCATGGTATACCCATTATCTTCTGTACTATTACCACCACCTTTGCCAGGGCCATTCATTATTATTTTGGGTGTTTTTGGTTTGGTAACTGTTGAGGCATTAGTAGCAATTATAGGTTTTGTAACTGGTTTTGTAGTTGGTTTTTCAGTTGGCGTTTCAGCCTTTGTTGTACTTGGTTTTTTTGCTACGGTTGGTACAGGTGCAGCATCGTCAGGGGCATCTGGCTCTGCTGTAACGGCATTTTCTTCTTCAGCTTGTTGTGGTGCAGTAGCTTGGTTTGCTTGCTGTGCTGGGGTATTTTCAACAGTGGGTTCTTGCTCTCCTTTAATTAAAGGTTGCTCTTCCCCAAAGCCATCATTGTTATTGCCTAAATTTATTTCCATTTCATCTTGCACCAATGGTGGGGCAGGTGGAAGCACTTTCCAACTTATTAAAAAAAATAACAACAATATGGTAGCACAAATTGCAGCAGTATATGTAAATGCTTTTCTGTGCCGTACTTTATCAATTATTTCTGCCATGGTATAAAGATAATTATCTGTTTTTGTAAGATGAAATTTTATGTACAATTACATAATCTAAATAATAAATTTTAACAACTAATATTTTTAATCATCAACTTACCACGAATAAAAGACAGGTACTCACAAAAACGCATTTTATAAGTATTTTAATTTTTAATAGAAATTACTGTCTAACACCAAATAACATGCTCCCAATTCTTATCATATTACTTCCACATTCCAAAGCCAATGCATAATCATCGCTCATGCCCATGCTAAGTGTAGTATAGGGATTGGTACTTTTATTGCTTTGTGTAATGTACAAATTTTTTAGGGTTTCAAATTCAGTTTTTAGTTTCAATTTATCATCAGTAAAAGTTGCCATACCCATAAGCCCTACTACTTGTACATTGGTATATACATGTATTGGTAAATTTTTTAACTGGCTGGCGTTAAATCCATATTTAGTTTCTTCCTCAGCAATATGTACTTGTAATAAAACATTAATAATTCTATTGTTTTTTTTTGCTTTGTTATTTATCTCAATCAACAATTTTTAACTGTCTACACATTTTAATAAATGAATAAAAGCTG
>JANMAV010000018.1:0-29379 GCA_031360055.1 Ferruginibacter sp. | reverse complement strand
AAAACCACTACAAAAGAATTGATACAACAAGTGTTAAATACAAGTTTAACTTGTTATACCACAAAAGGAAATCTAAACAACCACATTGGTGTACCCTTAACAATACTTAGCATTAAACAAGATGCAGAAATTGCTGTAATAGAAATGGGTGCAAACCACTTACATGAAATTGAAGGATATTGCCAATATGCCATGCCTACACATGGCCTTATAACAAACTGTGGTAAAGCACATTTAGAGGGTTTTGGGAGTGAAGAAAATATAAAAATTGCCAAAGGAGAATTATTTGATTATTTGAGAATTAATGGTGGAACAGCTTTTATAAATACTGAGTATGACTACTTACAAAAAATGAGTATAGGTATACCAAACATTATAACTTATGGTAACAGTGCTGCTACATTTACAGCAGCTGTAGCAAGTAACAACCAAATGTTAGATGTTATAACTATGCTTGATAATGAAAAATTAGAGATACAAACTCAGCTTGCTGGCCAATACAATTTACCCAATGTACTAAGTGCAATAGCTGTTGGTAAAACATTTGGGGTAAGCAATGCTAATATTAAAAAAGCTTTACAAACATATACACCAACCAACAGCAGATCTCAAATAATAAAAAAAGGAACCAATACCATTTTATTAGATGCTTATAATGCTAACCCTAGTAGTATGAAAGCTGCTATAGAAAATTTTGCAACAATACCTAACTTCAATAAAATTTTAATTTTAGGAGGTATGGCGGAGCTTGGTGCTGATAGCCAAAAAGAGCACAGTGATTTGGTAAACCTAATAAAAAAATATAAATGGCAAAAAGTGGTGTTGGCAGGAAAAGAATATTCAAACTTACCAAGTGAGTTTACACATTTTAATACAGCGGTAGAAATTGCTGATTGGTTAAAAACACAAGAAATTACCAATGCTCATATTTTAATAAAAGGTAGTAGGAGTATGGCTATGGAAAGGGTAATTTCATAGGTATAACTTTTAATGTTAACATAATATTTTACCCATATTTTCTCCATTAAAATGCATTGTAAAATTTGTACCCATATTCTCTTCCGAAGTAACAGAAATATCAATATTATTATCTTTTAAAATGTGCTTTGATAAGGCTAAGCCTATCCCTAAACCATTGGGCTTTGTAGTAAAATGTGGAACAAATATTTGGTCTAAATTTTTTTTACTAATACCTTGCCCACTATCTTTAATTTCTATAACGTTTTTATGGTTTTGTTGTTTTATGCAAACAGTAATTTCTCCCCCGTTTGGCATGGCTTCTATAGCATTGGTAATAATATTTGATAAAGCTAGTTTTATTTTATATTTTTCTCCTGTAAATGCAAAATCATTTATTGTAAAATCTCTGCATACAGTAATTTTATTTTGTTTAAAAATATCTTTATTATCAAAAATAATTTCTTCAATCATTTGTAAAATAGAGTATGTATTTTGGGGTGTATGTTTTTGCAAGCCCTGTTCAATAAGCAAATTCATGAGGTTATTAATACGCAAATAACTTCTGTTTATAATTAATAAAAATTCTTTTTGTTGATCATCAATATTGGAATTATGGAGCATGCCAAGTGCTAAAGATATTGATGTTAAAGGGTTTTTTACCTCGTGGCAAACTAATGGATAAAAGTGTAATGGAAAATCATCAATATCGTTATTAACTTTTATGGTAGTACCATTATGTGTGCTAATATTATTGGCAGTTACGGTAATCATAAACGTATTTTTGTAGTTAGATAATACGCTAAAGGTGGGAGATATTGAGTTATAAAATGTTACATAACTTTGTATTTAATTTATATTATTTACTGATTTTACATCCTGTCCATATACCAATTTAGCTGCCCACTAAGGTTTTGCACTTGCAGTAAAGTTTCAATAATTTTTTGTATTCTTATGAAAGCTGTTTCACTTTTTACTACATAATCAGTGGCTTTGTGGTGCATACAATCTATGGCCACTTCAATTTTATCTTGTGCAGATAACATTATTACAGCAATAGTAGAGTTATCTGCTTTTATTTTATCGAGGGTTTCTATACCATTCATTGCGTCTTTATCTATACCATCAAGATGGTAATCTAAAACTATTACATCGGGCATAAGGCTTAAACTGCTTATACACAACTCACCTGTTTTAAAAGTATGTATTTCGTAATTACTATTTTGCAAAAATTCTATCTCTAATAATTTTAAGAAAACACTATCATCATCTACCAAAAATATTTTTACGGTATTGCTATTTTGCATGGTCATCTTTTTAGGTTGTTTAATTCTTGTCCCAACTCGTAGCAAGCCTGTAGGCAAACTTCATCTATCTTAAAAATAAGCTCATGTACATTAGGCAAATTTAGCTGTGTTAAGGCATAGGCTTGTATTTGCTTAGCCATTAATTCAAAACTATTGTCAAAACCCATTATAGAAAATGAGGGTATCATTTTATGGATAGTTGCTTGCAGCATATCCCAATCTTTATTAAATAAACTGCTTTTCATTACAGATAGTAAGGTGGGAGTTTGCTCTAAATAAACGGTAATAATTTCAGCTAATAGGGCCGAGTTAGATTTTGTTCGTTTGTTTAAATAGGCCAAGTTTATGGCACTAATTGTAGGTGGTTTATTTTCATTTTCATCAGTAATATCAATAGTAGATGGCTGTACAGGTTTTTTTACAATAGCCATTATTTTATTGTATAACAATTTTTCATCTATTGGTTTTGCAATATAATCATTCATACCTACTGCTTTACATTTGGCTACATCTACCGTAGTTACGTCGGCTGTTAGGGCTATAATTGGTATGGTAGAGTACAAGTTTTCTCTTATAAAAGTTGTGGCTTCAAAGCCATTCATTTCAGGCATTTGTAAATCCATCAATACTATATCGTAATCGTTTTGTTGCAACTGTTCTATGGCTAATTTACCATTATCGGCAATTATACATTCAAACCCAAAATCTTCCAACACGGTACGCATAAGCAATTGGTTTAGTACCATATCTTCTACCACCAATACTTTTATGTTTTTTGTGGTTGCATCAAGCGTTGTAAGGTTTGAATCTTCTACATCAATAATATCTGTTTTTTTAAAACTTAGGATAAAGCTAAAAACAGATCCTTTGCCAATTACGCTTGTTACTTTAATAGTACCGCCTTGGGTTTCCACCAACTGTTTTACAATGGCCAAACCCAAGCCAGTTCCGCCGTATAGCTTGGTGGTATCAAGTGCAGCTTGTTGAAAGTTTTCAAAAATATTATTTATTTCATTGGCTGTTATACCAATGCCTGTATCACTTATAGAAAATTGAATCGTTGCACTTTCTTCGTTTTGCAGCAGCAAATTAGTACTTACTGTAATGGTGCCGTGGTTGGTAAATTTTACTGCATTACTTAATAAGTTTAAAATAATTTGATGTAATCGTATAGGGTCGCCAAGCAAAACTTCGGGTATTTTTTTATCGTAATCTATTACAAGGCTTACATTTTTCTCTTGAATTTTTGTTTCAAACAAATGAAGCATTGCAGATACCGAAGTAGCAATTTTAAAAGGTGTTTCTTCAAAAGTCATTTTACCGGCGTTTACTTTTGCCAAATCTAAAATATCGTTTATAAGTACAATCATAGCATCGCCACTTGTTTTAATGGCATGTACATAATCTTTTTGTTTGGTAGATAAATCTGTTTTTAGCATCACTTTTGTAAACCCAATTATGGCGTTCATGGGCGTACGAATTTCGTGGCTCATATTGCTCAAAAATTGTTGCTTGCTTTCTACCGCATTCTCAGCAATGTGGGTAGCATGTTGTGCCTGCCTAGTAGCTTCTTCGGCAAACAATTTAGCATCGGTAAGTTGCTGTTCTATTTTTTTAATTTGGGTAATATCCCTTGCTACCAACACAGCCCCTAAAACATGCTGTTGGTCATTTTTATAGATAGATGCATTTACCAATACATCAGTAATTACACCATCTATTATTGATAAAGCATAGTTAATAACATGTCCATTTTTAAATACATTTGAAAACATTTCAGCAGCCGAATCTTTTTCAATAAAATACAATTTAAAATCGCTACCAACCAATTGTATTCTAGTTTTATCGGTAGCTTTTACCATAGCTTCGTTTACATCAGTAATAATTCCATGGGTATCAATTGTTATTAAAGGGTCAAGCGTTGCCTCAATTAAATTACGGGCATACTCCGAAAATAATTTTTCTTTTGCTATAAATAATTCGCTGTTGTTTTTATTTAAAAGGGTATTCGTAATTTCTAATTCATCGTTTTTAAGTGCTAAAATTTCGTTGTTTTTTTGTAATAATTCATGGGTGCTTATTCGTTCAAACTCTATTTCTGCCCTTTTTGCCACTATTTTTAAAATAGCTGTTGCGTTATCACTATCGGCAATATTATTGCTGTGCATGGCCGATATCAAGCCTATCACTTTATTATCTTTATCATGTAAAGGTAAACCTACTGTACCTTCCACTTTATAGGTGGATAGTGTGGTGTTTTTAGGAAAAAGCACTGAGCAGTTTTCGGGATAATTATAAACTGAACCAAAAATAATTTCTTCACAGGGTCCATTTTCTAATGGGTAAATAACGTTGGGTATTATTTTGCCAAAGGCAGAAAATGCAATAGTTTCAATTTTATAGCCATCCCCATCATCATCCATTAGCCTACCTACAAAAGCATAATCTAATTGTGTTGTATCGGCAATAAATTGCACCAACGAGTTAAAATAATCGCTTTGTAAGCCAGCACCAGCAAATCTCTCGGTAAATTCTAATAAAAATTTTTTATTGTATTTGCTTACAGCAATTTCTTGGTTTTTTTGTTGTAACTCCGTGTTGGCAAAAATTAATTCATTTGTTCTTTGCAATACTTTTTGTTCTAACGCAGAGGCAATATTAATTTGATTATCAATATTTTTATTTTTTGCAATTACAAGGTCTGTAACTTCATACCCAAAAACTAAAATGCTTACGATAGCATTTTCCTCATCATACATGGGTTGGTAGCTAAAATTAAAGTACATTAACTCAGGCTGCAAACCTACATCTTTAGCCATGGTTATGGGAATTTCTAACCCCACATAAGGTACACCAGTATAGTACACATTATCAAGTAAAGTATCAAAACCTTGCCCTTCAAGCTCAGGCAGGGCTTTCAATATAGGTTTGTTTTTTATTACTCGTTTTCCAAAAAGTTGTTGGTATTTATCGTTTACAATATCATATATATGAGTAGGCCCTACAAGTGTACAAATATAGCCAGGTGCCGTCATCAATAAATTTTGTACCATAGCCGCTTGTGCTTCCATTTTTTTACGGCTGTTTACCTGTATGGTAACATCGGTAGCCATTACCAATACACCAGTAATAATATTGCTAAATTCATAATAGGGCGAATAAATAAAATTATAATAAGTTGTTTGTACTGGTTGGTTTTGGGGATAAAAATACACTGGTTGCTCAATACCACTACGGCTAACACCTGTTGTATAAATTTCTTTTAGCCATGCTAAAAAAGGTTGGTCTTTTAAATCAGGAGTTATAACCTCAAAAGGTTGCCCAATAGCAGCTTCGTTAATGTGCAGCGCTTGCAACATGGGCACATTGGCAATTTCTAATATTAAATTTTCGCCTTTTAAAATACAAATTGGATAAGGCGAATTTTCAATAATATTTTTATATTTATTATTGTATTTTACAAGTACAAAAATAATTTCATTATCATTTTCATTTTGTAATATATTATAACTAAGGCAAAAAATATCTGTATTGTTTTGTAAGTAAATAACTAAACTATCGTGGTTGCTTTCATTTATTTTTTGCTGAAAAACGGCAGTTGTTGGGTTAGATAATAAATTAAAAAAAGATTGACCAATTATAGTTTCATTTCTATTTGTTGTTTGTAAAAAAAAATGATTAACATTTTTTATAATAAAGCTATTACTATCTACAATGCACATGGCAACAGGAGCTTGCATAAAAATATTATTTGGCATTGTGTATTTTTTAATGGTGTTATAATTGTTTAGCCAATATCTTCTAAAGCCAAACGTTTTTGTTGTTTTAGTTTTTTAAAGTGAGATGGGGTGAGACCAGTAACTTTTTTAAATTGTGTAGATAAATGGGCTACACTGCTATACCCAAGCTTGTATGATATTTGAGTAAGATTAAGCTCATCATAAATAATTAATTCTTTTACCTTTTCTATTTTATGTGCAATAATAAAATGCTCAATAGTTGTGCCTTGCACTGCTGAAAATAGATTTGACAAATAGGTATAATCGTAAAATAATTTTTCAGTTAACAATGAAGAAAAATTTATTTTTATGTTATCATCGCTATGGTGTATCATAGTAATAATAATAGTTTTTATTTTTTCAATAAGTATGGCCTTTTTATCGTCCATTAAGCATAGCCCTGCATTTAACAATGCTTCTTTTAATACTTCTCGTTGAGAATCTTGGATGGTTTCCATAATCTCGACCTCTCCTAAATCAACCATAATAAAATGTAATCCAAGAGCTTGAAGGGCATCTTTTACCGCAATTTTACAACGGTTACTTACCATATATTTTATAAATAATTTCAATAAAAAAGTTTAATAAGCATTGATAACAAAGATGGTACGTATTGCTATGTAATAAGTTATATAATTTTATAAATAAGTTATATAATTTACTGATTTTTTTGGGCGTAAAGTTTTACAAGCTTCACCTAAGGTACATTTTTTTAAGTTGGGAAGTGTTGTAACTATAATGGATATATGTGCTTGAATAATGGATTGGGTAGGTTGAAATGTTGACTTATAAAAAATGAATAGCAAAAGTTTCACAACACTATTAATAATACTCTTAGGTATTAAGCATACTAATATTTTAACAAGTATTTGATCCTAAAAATACGATAATATACAAATTACCTTACCTATTTAATTACGCCTGAATGCCTTATATAATTGAAATTGAGGAAATGGTTATTGGATGAAATCTCAAAAAAAAATTACCACATGTTTGGTGTAATGTAAATTACCTATCCCACACTAATATGGAAGTTGTATAGCAGCGTACATTTTTGGTAAGGCAAAAACTTAGAAGAGATAATGCGTTATGTAAAATTAAATTTATTTTCACTAATAGTTACAATATTAATTTACATGATACACCTTCAAAAAAATTATTTAAACAAATGCAAAGAACATTTAGCCACAGCTGCATGTGGTTGCAAAACACTTTTTTATTGGCACAATATCTGTTATAAAACAACAGTAAGTGCAATACTTATTTTATTGAGAGCATTATACATAACAATATAAAATATGCTATAATTATAACCCCAAAAGTGCCATAAATGTTGCATACTTTACAACATGGGTGGACAATGTAGAACAAATTAATTTTAGAAAATATTTGTACAATTTAGATGAAAATTTAGCTTATGAAATTTTTTAAGATTAATTTCTAATTATTATTAACCATTCCTTAATCCAAACCAATGCCACACATTTCAATCATTTCATCAAGTATAAGAACAGGCCGTAGTAGCCACAGAGTAGCCCTTTACTTTGAAAAATATTTAAAAGCAAACAATATTGCTACTACCGAAATATTGGATTTAAAAGAATACAATTTTCCGTTGTTTGAAGAGCGTTTACAATTTTTAAAAGAACCCAACCAATTACTCATTGAGTTTACCCACAAAATAATAGCAAGCGATGGAATAATAATAGTAACACCAGAATATAATGGAGGCTACCCAGCAAGTTTAAAAAATGTGATAGATGTATTGTTAGAAGAGTGGAGGCACAAACCAATTGCAATAGCTACGGTTTCCGCAGGTGCATTTGGAGGTTCACAGGCTATAATATCGTTACAGTTTACGTTATTTAAAATGAAAGCTTGGCCAATTGCAGAAATATATTCGGTTGCAAAAGTTAACGAAGCTTATGATGAGCAAGGCAATGCTACCAATAAAATTGATACAGATAAAAGAGCAGCAGTATTTATAAAAGAATTGTTGTGGTGTATAAAGGCAGATAAAGAAATAAAACTGTAATATGATTATACTTACTGCACCAATTTTAAAACTATTATTGATAAAAAGACAACAAGATACCCATAAAGGAAATTACGGCCATGCACTAATTATAGCTGGCACAAAAGGCAAAATGGGAGCAGCTGTTATTGCAGCTACTGCTGCTGCAAGGGCAGGCTGTGGCTTGGTTACAGCAAATATACCTGTAAAGGAAAGGGCTATACTACAAACTAACTTACCCGAAGCTATGTTACATTTTAGACAACAAACATTAGCACATCTAAATCACTTTTCGGCTATTGGCATAGGCCCTGCTTTGGGTATTAATACTGTTACAAAACATTTTTTGAAACAGCTTTTCACCCATTATAAAAAACCTATTGTTGTAGATGCTGATGGTTTAAATGTGTTAGCAAAGCATCCAAAATTAATAAAGCGTTTACCACCAAAAACAATACTTACCCCACACCCAAAAGAGTTTGATAGATTATTTGGTGCCCACCAAAATGAGCAAGAAAGAAGAATTACGGCCACAAAAAAAGCTAGTGAGTTAGATGCAGTAATTGTATTAAAAGGACACCATACCTGTATAATAGATAACATACAATTTTATAGCAATAATAATGGCAATGCTGGCTTAGCAAAGGGAGGTAGTGGCGATGCCTTAACTGGTGTAATTACAGCTTTTTTAGCACAAGGCTATAGCGCTATTGATGCAGCATTATTAGGGGTTTACCTACATGGGCTTGCGGCTGATATTGCATTGCAACAGCACAGTATGGAGAGTTTGCTTATTACCGATGTTATAAAATGTTTTGGAAAAGCATTTGACAAAATGGGGGCGTAAATTCAGGCTTACAACATCGCAAATCAGTAAATTATATAATCCTTTTACATAATTGTGTAACAGTAATACCCTAATAATAACTCAATTTTATACCATCAATATGTAATAGTAAAAGGTATGAAAACAATAAGTGAGTTAAATAAAGAAATTTTAGAAACTACTATTTGTATTCAGGATAAATACCCCGAATTGGCAAATTTTATTGGCGAAATGCCAGAAACTATTCCAGATATGGCCGCACCTGCCATAAACCCTACCACTCTTATGGAATACAGCGATTCTTTAAAATCACTGGTATCAAAATATGCTAAAAATCATAAAATATAAACCATGAAAGAAAAATATAAAGTGTCAGACAGTAAAAAAATATATACACAAGTTGATAACCCTTTGTACCCAGTAAGAGTTGATATTTTTAACAATGCTCACAACGAAATTAAGATTGACCCAGAAGATATTAGTACTTTAAAATCGCCAATGGAAAATGGTTTAGAAGAAGATACCATAGCTATGGAACTTTATGAGCCAGGAGCTGATTTAGATGATGCCGAAGAAGAAGTAGATAGCGAAGATGAAGAAAATAATTACTACAGCATAGGTGGCGATGGCCATAATGATTTAGAAGAAGACAACAACAAAAATTATTAAAACATGGACAACATTTTAATTGCACTAGATTATAATCCTACTGCTCAAAAGGTTGCTGAGCTTGGGTTTGCACTTGCACAAAATGCCGATACCGCTGTTACACTGTTGCATGTAATAGCAAATGTTGAATATTATGCCTCATCGGTATATGATCCTATTATGGGCTTTGGTGGCTATGTAAATGAAGGTTTAATGCCACCAACTTATATGCAACATTTAACTGAATCGTCTACCGATTATTTAAATAAAACAAAGCTACACCTTGGCAGAGACAATATAAAAATATTAGTAAAAGAAGGCGATTTGGCCGATACTATTTTAGCTACAGCAAAAGAAATAAATGCCGATGTAATAGTAATGGGCTCTCATAGCAAACGTTGGTTAGATAATATTTTAGTGGGAAGTATTACCGAAAAAGTATTGAGGCATAGTTACATACCGTTGTTTATTATTCCTACAAAAAAATAAAGATGTTAACCGTAAAAAAAGAAGGCATTTTAATACAAAAAACTACACTCGGTTTTGAGAGCGAAGGTGTATTAAACCCTGCTGTAATAAACACTGCTACTGGCATACAACTTTTTTATAGGGCAGTGAGTAAAGGCAACTATTCAAGCATTGGGTATTGCAAATTAAAAAGCCCTTTGGAGGTTGAAGAGCGGTATGACATGCCAATAATTTTACCACAATTTGATTATGAAACTCATGGCGTAGAAGACCCTCGTGTAACAAGCATAGATGGACTTTTTTACATGACTTATACCGCCTATGATGGGGTAAATGCATTGGGTGCATTGGCTACATCTAACGATTTAATAGTGTGGATAAAACATGGCCTTATCTCCCCACAAATAGTATATGGAGAGTTTAAACGATTGGCAGAAAACATGGCACCGCTAAACGAAAAATATGCCCGTTATAATGGCGATGGTGGTGTAAAAGAAGTAAAAGGAAAACAACGTTTTGTGTGGGATAAAAATGTAATTTTTTTTCCAAGGCGAATACAAGGAAAGCTATATTTTTTGCACCGCATAAAACCCGATATACAATTGGTATGTGTAAATGATTTAGAGGAGCTTACCAAGGATTTTTGGCAAAATTATTTTTTAAGATTTGCTGATAATATTGTACTTGCACCAAAACATGATTTTGATTTAAGTTATATTGGTGGCGGCTGCCCACCAATAGAAACTAACAATGGCTGGTTGCTTATTTACCATGGGGTATGCGATAGTGTAAACGGTTATGTTTATGCAGCCTGTGCTGCATTACTCGATTTAGAAAATCCTCAACAAGAAATTGCTAGGCTCCCCTACCCACTTTTTAAGCCGGATCAAAAGTGGGAATTAAATGGCGAAGTAAACAATGTATGTTTTCCCACAGGTACCGTGTTAGTTGGCGACACACTGTACATTTATTATGGTGCTGCCGATGAGCAAATTGCAGTATCATCTGTTAGCCTATCTAGCCTATTGGCCGAATTACTTTTAAACGTTTAAAAAATATGAATGTAAATACCATAATTGCTGAACCACAAACACCCGTGTTAATACAACAACGTGCTACAGCACATAATGTGGTAGCCAATTTTCCATTTAAAAATAATACTGCAGAGGTTTTATTTATAACCTCTTACCCACCACGGGAATGTGGTATTGCCACATACTCTCAAGATTTAATAATGGCTATAAATAATACATATAGCCAAAGTTTTAAGCTAACCATTTGTGCTTTAGAAAATGATGATGAAAAAAATACATACGCAACCGATGAGGTGAAATATATTTTAAACACCGATTACCCGAAGGCATTTGTTACTCTTGCAAAATTTGTAAATGAACAAACCGATATTAAATTGGTGGTTATACAACATGAATTTGGATTTTTTAAAAACAGTGAGGTTGCTTTTCTAAAAATGTTACAATTGCTTACAAAGCCTGTAATTATTGTGTTTCATACGGTTTTACCTTTACCTAATGCTAATGTACTGTTAAGCATAAAAAGTATTGCAAGCTATGTACAGTCGGTGATAGTAATGACTTACACATCGGCCAAAATACTTGAATTTCAATATAAAATAGATCCACAAAAAATATCCGTAATATCACATGGCACACACCTTGTACCACACTTAGATAAACAATTTTTAAAAACTAAATATGGCTACACAGGCAAAAAAATACTATCTACATTTGGATTATTAAGCTCAGGTAAAAATATTGAAACTACTCTACAAGCCTTACCTGCAATAGTGGCAAATAACCCAACTGTATTATTTTTAATAATTGGTAAAACCCATCCCACTGTAGCAAATAATGAAGGTGAAAAATACAGAGAAATGTTGGAACAAAAAGTATTGGAATTGGGCCTTAATGCACATGTACAATTTGTAAATAAATTTTTGCCACTACCCATTTTGTTAGATTATTTACAATTTACTGATGTGTACTTGTTTACCTCCAAAGACCCTAACCAAGCAGTAAGTGGCACATTTAGTTATGCCATGAGTTGTGGTTGCCCAATAGTATCTACCAAAATACCACATGCTTGTGAAGTTTTAAAAAGTGATGCAGGTATAATTATAGATTTTGAAAACCCAACACAATTATCAAACGCTGTAAATAAACTATTAGCCAGTACACATTTATTGCATCAAATAAGCCTTAATGGGTTACACCGTATGGCGCCTACCGCCTGGCAAAATGCTGCTATTGCACATGCAATTTTATTTAAAAATGTAGCACAAATACCAGTAGTACTCAGGTACAATATACCCCCAGTAAATATTGATCATGTAAAAAAACTTACCACACAGTTTGGTATTATACAATTTGCAAAAATTAATAATCCAGATATTTCAACTGGGTATACAATTGATGATAATGCAAGGGCTTTAGTTGCTATGTGCCAGCACTTTACACTTACTAAAAATGAAGATGACATTGTACTAATAAATCGCTATTTACAGTTTATTTATTTTTGCCAACAGCCAAATGGTAGTTTTTTAAATTACGTAAATGAGTACAAAAAATTTACTACCCAAAACCATGCAGATAACTTGGAAGATAGCAATGGTAGAGCTGTTTGGGCTATAGGGCATTTACTTTCTTTAAGCCATATTTTGCCTACAAATATGGTATCACTAGCCAATACAATATTAAAAAAAGCTTTACCAGTATTATTTAAAATACACAGCACAAGGGCAATGGCATTTACCATAAAAGGATTGTATTATGCTAGCAAAAATGAGCAAACTGAACAAAATCATTCATTAATAAAAACCCTAGCCAATAGGTTAGTGCAGATGTACAGGCATGAGGCCGAGGAAGATTGGCGATGGTTTGAAAGTTATCTCACTTATGGCAACAGTATTTTACCCGAAGCCATGCTTTGTGCATGGATTGCTACTAATAATGAGGAATATAAAAACATTGCTGAAAGTAGTTTTACATTTTTGCTAGGAAAAATATTTTACAACAATTGTATAAATGTTATAACTAATAAAGGTTGGTTGCAAAAAGGGGGCAATGCTTCTAAAATTATGAAAGGTGGTGAACAGCCAATAGACGTAGCTTATACCATTATAGCTTTAGAAAAATTTTATAATATATCCAAAAATAAGGCATACAAACAAAAAATAAAAATTGCATTTAATTGGTTTCTGGGCAGCAATAACCTGCAACAAATCATATATAACCCCTGTACTGGCGGCTGTTACGATGGATTGGAGGATGAGTATGTAAATTTAAACCAAGGAGCTGAATCAACCATAAGTTATTTATTAGCAAGGTTGGCAGTGGAAAGAGTTATACATTCTAATAGATTATTAAACAATAATTTATTCACTAATATCCAATAATATCTATTTATAAAAGCAGAGAGGAAGGGATTCGAACCCTCGATACCTTGCAGTATAGCCGCTTTCCAGGCGACCCAGATCAACCACTCCTGCACCTCTCTTTATTAAATTAGTTTAGCATATTTAATTTTGCAAAACTAATCATTTCAAAAGCTATACTCCGAAAATATTTTGTGCATTAAAAGTAGTAATATATCTTACTTCCTCTTCACTAATATTTTTAATTATAGCTAACTTTTGAACAACAAATTGCAAAAAACTAGGCTCATTTCTTTTGCCTCTGTTAGGCACCGGAGTTAGGTAAGGAGCATCAGTTTCTAACACCAAATGTTTCATATCTACATTTTCTAAAATATTTCCCAAGCCAGCATTTTTATATGTTAACACACCACCAATACCCATTTTAAAACCAAGCTCAATAATTTGATTTGCTTCTCTTAAATTACCCCCAAAGCAATGAAAAATACCAGTTAAATTGTTTGATGTAAATTTTTTAATAACATCAATCGTTTGTTGTGTTGCATTTCTTGTATGTAATACAATGGGCAAATTATATTGTATGGCTAAATCAATTTGCTGTTCTAGAGCATCATATTGTTGTGATATAAAAGTTTTATCCCAATAGAAATCCAAGCCAATTTCACCTATTGCAAAAATTGTATTTCGGCTCAATTCTAATTTTACATGTGCCAGTTCTTCCTCATAGTTTTCTTTTACATAGCATGGGTGCAAACCAGCCATGGCAAAGCATTGTAAAGGATATTTGTTTAGTAGTTTTTTTATTCTTTCAGTACTAGCACTATCAATTGCTGGTAAATATATTTTTGAAATACCAACAGTTTCTGCTCGTTTTAAAACGTCTTCTAAATCGTTATCAAATGCCTCATCATACAAGTGGCAATGTGTGTCTATCATAATTAATTAATTAATTTTTTTGTTAAAAAATGTGATGAGTGGTTAATATTCTTTAGCGGTAAGTGCTGTATTTAAATAAGGCTTCCTTAATTTTGCCTGAGTTTTCATAGGGTACGGATTAAAAACGGGCCAGGGTTTCTACCCAGGCCCATCTTTTTTTAGGTAAGTGATTTATAACTTTTCAAATGTATATCCAAGGTCTACAAAAGTTTTAATAACTCTAGGTAAAGCATACAACATTTTTACTGCAGCTTTATCACTGTCATGAAAAACAATAATACTTCCTTCTTTAGTTTTAAGTAAAACATTTTCTAAACATTTTTCTTTTGTTACAGTTACATCAAAATCTCCACTAAGAAGAGACCACATAATAATTTTATAATTTTTTTGTTGTAATATTTTTGCTTGAAAATTTGTAATACTTCCATATGGAGGCCTAAACAATTTACTATCTATATAAGTTGCGGCATCTGCCACATCATTTATGTATACGTCATCTTTATTTTTTTTACCATTTAAATGATTATAAGTATGGTTACCTATACTGTGCCCTTCTAATATTATTCTTTTATACACATTAGGATTCTGCCTAACATTATTACCAATGCAAAAAAAAGTTGCTTTAGCGTTATACTGTTGCAAAATATCTAAAACTTTGGGTGTATGTATTGGGTGAGGCCCATCATCAAAGGTTAAATACAATTGCTTCTCTTTAGTTTCTACCTGCCATAATAATGTTGAAAATATTTTTTTAATTAACCATGGAGTTCTTACAAAATAAAACATAAAAATAATTTAGGTAACCATTAAACTTTATTTAAAACCGCTAGTCAATGTTTAACAAAAGGCAAACAATTTAAAAACCATAAAATTACATTATTATGAACCCAAAACGCATTTTATTACCAGCAGCAGCATTTATTATGCTTTCCTTATCATCATGCAAAAAAGAAAGTAATACTGACGATACTGAGATAGAAACCACATTTGAGCTGAGTGCCAAAGAAGGTACTACTGAAAATTTAACACAAGATACCAATGATGTACTTAACGAAGTAGCACAGGATAATAATTTACAAGGCAACGGTTTTATTGGCAGCACTGCAACTAACACAAATATTCTAAGTTGTGCTACAATTACTATTACTCCTCAAAATACATTTCCAAAAAATATTATTATAGATTTTGGAGTGAATGGATGTACAAGCCAAAATGGAGTTTTTCGTAAAGGAAAAATATTGGTTACCTTATCAGATTCATTACGCCACAGTGGTAGTGTAGCAACCATGACTTTTGATAACTATTTTATAAACGGCTTTAAAAAAGAGGGCAATATAACTTTTACCAACAACAGTACAGCATCTACAAAAGTATGGACAAGGAATTGCCAAAATGGAAAAATTACAGCACCTGATGGAAGTTTTTGGACACACTCAGGCACACAAACTATAACACAAACGGCAGGTTCTGCTACCCCCATAAATTTACTTGACGATGTATTTAGTATAACAGGTAACAGAACTGTTACAAATGCTGCAGGACGTACAAGAGTGGGCACCATACTTACTCCATTACAAAAGAAAACTATTTGCGAAAACATTGATAAAGGCACATATCAAATACAAGGACCAAACCATGTAGCCATTATTAATTTTGGAAATGGTGATTGTGACAGGCTAGCTACCATATCAATAGATGGCAGGCCAGAACGCACATTTTTGCTACGTTAAAATACCGAATTTTAAATAGGGACACTGTAAAAAGTATCCCTTTTTTTGTAAGTATTCATGTATACAAAAAGCTATACGTTATCTTTGCATGCTATGAGTAAAGTAAGAGTACGTTTTGCACCAAGCCCAACTGGTGGCTTGCATTTGGGCGGTGTAAGAACCGTTTTATATAATTATTTATTTGCCAAACAACATAGCGAAGGTAAATTTATTGTAAGGGTGGAAGATACAGACCAAAGCAGGTTTGTAGTAGGGGCTGAAGAATACATTTTTGAATGCTTACAATGGTGTGGCATACGGGCAGATGAAAGTGTACTTGCAGGAGGAGAGTATGCTCCATACCGACAAAGTGAACGAAAGAATATTTACAAAGAATATGCTGAAAAATTAATTGAAAATAATCAAGCATATTATGCTTTTGATACTACTCAAGAAATAGAAGAAATGAGAGAACGCCGTAAGGCAGAAGGTAGTGGTAGCCTACAATACGATGCCGGTATTCGTTTAAAAATGAATAACTCTTTACGGTTGTTACCTGAAGAAACTAAGGCATTGTTAGATGCAGGTACACCCTATGTAATACGGATAAAAGTAAACCCAAATGAAACAGTAGCCTTTACTGATTTAATACGTGGTGATATAGAGTTTGAAACTACCAATGTAGATGATAAGGTTTTACTTAAAGCTGATGGTATGCCAACCTACCATTTAGCCGTGGTGGTAGATGATTATTTAATGAAAATAAGCCATGCATTTAGGGGTGAGGAATGGCTTCCAAGTGCACCTGTACATATTTTATTATGGCAATATTTGTTTGGCATTAATAACATGCCAAAATGGGCACACTTACCTTTAATTTTAAAACCGGAAGGAAATGGAAAACTAAGTAAAAGAGATGGTGATAGGCTTGGTTTTCCAGTATATGCTATGGATTGGAAAGACCCAACTACAGGCGAAATTACCAAAGGTTTTAAAGAACTTGGATTTTTACCAGAAGCATTTTTAAATATGCTGGCAATGCTTGGTTGGAACCCTGGTAATGAGCAAGAAATTTTTTCTATTGAGGAACTAATACAAAGCTTTGATATAAATAGAGTACACAAAGCAGGTGCAAAATTTGATTTTGAAAAGGCAAAATGGTTTAACCACGAGTGGATAAAAAAACTACCCGTGCAACATTACAGCAGTATAGTGAAACAAATTTTTGCTGAAAAAAAACTGGAAATAACTGATGATATTTACTTTGAAAAAGTTTTAGAACTTGTAAAAGAACGTTGTACTTTATTAACCGATTTTTATGAGCAGGCTGTTTACTTTTTCATAGCTCCTAAGCACATTGATGTAGATAGTATAAAACCAAAATGGACAGATTTAAAAAAAGAATTTTTTGAAAAATACATTACAAAACTACAAGCAGATAGTACATTTACTACTGTAACTGTAGAAAGCATATTTAAAGAATTAGCAACAGAAATGGCTATAAAACCCGGCGATTTACAACTACCAATGAGAATAATGTTAGTAGGTGGTAAATATGGGCCAGGTGTATTTGAAATAGCTGCTACTATTGGTTTACAGCAAACCGTACAACGTATTGAAAAAGCACTTTCTTTACTGTAAAAACAATTAGTAATTAAAAAAAGAGGCTATATCAAAATTTTGATATAGCCTCTTTTTCATTATGCTTCAGGTAACGCATACCACTTTCTATACAATTTTTTAAATAGTGGTTCAATTAAGATTAATAACAATACAAAACCAACAACTTCTGCACAAATGTAGTAGAGAGATGTGTTGATGTTATTATTTTTAAACTCATTGTACTCGTATATACATTGCACATAATACCCAACACAAAGTAGCGGTAAAATGGGTGTAAAAAATACAATTAAGTTTAAGCTAATACCTTGTACTAATGACTTTGTAGTGGAGTTAAAAATTGTTAATGCAAGAACTGTAAATAAAACATAGTATACAAACATGGTTATAAAAATAGCAGATTCATTTTTTGATGTTATTACTACAAATAATGCTGATAGTATAGATAATATTACGGCTGTAAGTATGGATAAGAAAAAAGTTTTTGTGGTGCTATGTCTAAAAATAAACACCAATAACGATAACGATAAAGTGAAATAAAAAAGTAAATTAATTAACCAAATCTTATCTCTAAAAAACCAACTTTGTGCTTCTGCTACATTGTTAATTCCTCTATCTATACTATATAATGAATATGTTTTCACAATGGCATTCGCATAGTCATTATCAGTATTAGAGCCATAGTCATATTCATTATCTTTCAAAAAATATTTACTTTTAAAAAATGCCATACGCTGTAACAGTTGCTCTCTGTTAGGTTTTACGTAGTTTTTTATAACGGCATTGTATAATTCTTTATTGGATAGTATTTTTAATTTGTCATTTTCTAAAAAGCGGTATGAACTTACGTAAGCATATTGCGGTGCTTTATACAGTATGTAATTGCTGTCATTTATTTTAATAAGACTGTCAGTATATAATAATTTTTCCTCAAGATCTTTATCAGAAATATTAAAATTGTTAGCCTTATCAGTAGTATTTATTGGTACATTATATTGCCAAATTGTATCTGTACTATTTGGTTTAACAGTGTAAGTGCTTTTAAAAATATAAAAAGTATCGGCTGTCCATTTTTTTGGTATTTTATCATACTCCAGTAAATTAGCAGTACTATTTATTTCATTTATATCGTTTACAAGTTCTTGGCTAGTATATGTTACGTTAGCAATAGTGCTTTGCACAATTGATGGTATAAAAGGTAAAAAAGTAAATAACAATGTGGTAAAAAATATTAGTAGGTATGTAACTAAACCATCTGCACTATGCCATTTTCCAAAACGCTTAAATACGTTAAAACGCAGCAAGTATTTTAGCCAAATTATAAAACCAATTATTGCAATCATTATAACAAAACTGGTTATGGTAGCTACTGAATTATCTGCCCTAGCATCTTGCAATAAAGCAGCACAAAATAGGGAAATAACTATTGTAAATAACAGTACAAAGTATAACACTAAATGAGTTCTCACACTCCACACGGTAGGGTTTGTAATTAGTAATTTTTTATCAAACTTTTGTAAAAAATTGGGCACAAATGGTCTATCACTATTCATAAAATAATTTTGCTGTATTAGTTAAAAAAACGCTTAGTGCTGTAAGTAATATCTCTAAAGTAACTTATTGAAATATTATCAACTAATTTTTTGATTGTACTCTCTGCAGTATCTGATGTTACAATAGTATAAAAGCCTCCATTGTAATGCAAATCAATAGATTTATCTGCAAAAATAGCCAAAATTACATCTCTAGTAACTGATGTTTCAAACTCAATAGCCGTGTTGGTAATGGTTGTAGCAGCATCATTACTACTGAACATACACTGGCCTTGTTTTATAAAAATTACCGTATCTGCAACCTTTTCCACTTCATGCAACTGCTGGCTGCTTAGTACTATGCCCATTGGGTTGTGTATGCCTTTTGCCATATAAATTAAATCAGTAAGGATAGTTTGTTGAGCCTTAATATCTAAATTGGCTAATGGCTCATCTAATATTAAAAGTTGAGGTTTTTGCAGCAGTACTCTTGCTATTTCAAACCTAGTTCTATACCCACTACTAATGCTATCCCAATTTAAGTGAGCATAAGCAGTAAGGTTTAACCGCTCCAACATAAACGAAACCATTAGCTCATTTTCTGCTCCATAAATACCAGCCAACGATGCAGAAAAATGCAAATTATCTTTTAAACCACCATACCATTTGGGTATACGCTGAGGTATAAATGCCACATGGTTTTTAATGGCATACTCATCAGGGTTTTTTAATAAACAATATTTAATACTACCACCATTTATTGCTAATTGCCCTCCTAACATACGCAATAGTGTTGTTTTACCGTTGCCATTTTCGCCAACCACTCCTAGTACTTTTCCTGTATTTAATTTTAATGAAATAGGTTTTAAACTAAAGCTACTGTTGCTATATTGTTTTGTAATGTTGCTAACTTCTAATAAGGCTTTGCTTGTATGCACATTATCGGGTTGCACACTTTGTATGGCAATCAATAATTGTGTACCATCATCATAAAATTGAGGAGGCATTTTTGTAAATAGCGTTTCAGCTTCTTGTTGATGATAACTTTTACTCCAGCTAATAGCTCTTGTTATGAGATCTGTTTTACCAGTATCAAGTGCTGCATCAAGCATTCGTCTTACAGCAAGTGCCACATCATCGTGCTGTAAATATGATTGTATATCGTTAGCAAAGCTATTAGTCATACCGTTTAATTTATGATACAATGTAAGGTAATTTACTTTAGTATTTTAATGTAACAACGAGTTTATGCAATAAGTTATTTAAGAAAAAATAAGTGATAAGTTTACACAATTTTACTTGCTTTTGTAGAAACGCTATACCTTTTAACAAGTGCAAGAATTATAAAAAACAATAAAATAAAGCCCCACAATTTGGTAACATTTACCAATATAATTTCAAAAATGCTCCAACCAGTTTTTATACTTTCCATCATTTTAAAACCTAAACTTGGTTCATATTGTGGTATAACTTTTTGGTTAACTATCATTTCTTTTTTTATTGTTGGTTGTTGGTATAAACTAATGTTAACGGTACTATAAGCCACCTTATCACTAAGTTGCAAATTATTTATAACTGCATTATCAGCAATTATTTTATTATGATCTATTTCCGTTTCTGTTTCAAATTTATCTACAACGGTATTGTTTAGCACAGCAGTATTTTTAAGTAAGGAGGCTTTTTTAACTGCTCTTTTTTCGGTAAGTGTATTTGCGTACATCTGTATACTTACTTCATCAGCTTTAAAAACTCTATAATCTAAAAATTCAAAATTTTCTGATATGGCTTTTAACGTAGTGTCTAAAGCAGCATTTGGAACAGTTAAAATTATTTGGTTTGTAACAGCATAATTGTTGGTTATTAAAGTAGAATCTTGGCTGATAGCAATTTTTGAACTACTGCTAATTTTACTTTCTAAATTTGAATAATTTATGAAGCCCCCTTGTGCTTTACAAATATTTTCAATATTGTACGTACTACTTTCAACATTTTTTACTTCACATTTTATTTCTCCACTTTTTACAAATTTTTTCCCATTGTTATAAGTTGATACTGCATTAGTTGGTAAAGAAGGCTTTGCTTGGTTACTACTATCACTTAATACTTTACTTTCTCTTAGTTGTTGGTTTTTATTATTACAAGCACCAAAGCATAGCAAGCTCATTACGAAAAAATATTTTTTCATTTTTTAAAATTTAGATGATGATGAATAAATTAGAAAAATTTGCCCAACGTTTGGTAAACTATAATACAGTTTGATGCAATAAAGTAACCTGTGCAATAATTTTAAATTTGTTAAAATTTTGCTTGCAAAATATTTGTTGTAACAATTTATGGTTGAAAGCGATATTAATTTTTAATGCATCAGTACGTATTTACACAACATTTGCTTTACTTTTACAGCATAAATAAAAACTTGTTGAGTGATAAAAACATTAAACAGACCTGTAAGAGTATTAGTAGCTAAAGTTGGGCTTGATGGGCATGATAGAGGTGCCAAAGTTATAGCTACTGCACTTAGAGATGCAGGTATGGAAGTAATATACACAGGCTTAAGGCAAACGCCAGAAATGGTAGTAAATGCTGCATTGCAAGAAGATGTGGATGCAATAGGTGTAAGTATATTAAGTGGTGCACACATGACGGTTTTTCCAAAAATAATGGCCCTATTAAAAGAAAAAGGTATGCATGATGTATTGCTTACTGGCGGAGGTATTATACCTGAAGATGATATGGAAACTTTAAATAAAATGGGTACAGGCAAGCTTTTTGCACCTGGCACTACCTTTGGCGAAATAACATCATACATTAAAAATTGGGTAACAGAAAATAGAGATTTTTAAAACTTTGAGTTTTACAATTAAATATTAGGTAATTGCAGTCTATTCCTTTTAGAGTACACCCTAATTAGCATTACCAACAATACACAAATAAGTAGGTTGATATTTTTATCAATTAAGGTGTTTTGTAATAACAAATATACGCCTCCACCTATTGCACAAGCCGTTGCATACAGCTCTCCTTTTTTAAATAAATTAGGCACATCATTACAAAATATATCTGCAATAAGCCCTCCAAAAGTTGCACTCATTACTCCCATAATTAAAGCATAAGCATCATTTACACCGTTATTTTGCGCTACTTCAATACCAGCTGCAGTAAACAAACCAATACCTAAGGCATCAGTAAAAAAAATAGTTTTACTAAATTTATTCACTCCTTCTTTTACCAAAAATGTAAGTATAGCACCGGCAAATACTAACCCCAATGCAAAGTAATCGTTTATCCAATTTACTGGTCGTACACCAATTAATAAATCTCTAATAGTACCACCACCATAAGCTGTGGCAAAAGCAACCACTAGCCCACCAAAAATATCCATTTTAAATTTTCGGGCTTTTAAAGCACCAGTAACTGCAAAAACAAATGTACCAGTGTATGTAATAATGCTAAGCAAAGTCATAGGTAGTAAAGTTATATAAAGTCTTATCTTCGAATGCATAAAAATTATTGATTATGAATTTTACGACTTTACTTTTTACTATTGAAAATGGTACTGCCTTAATTACTATAAATAGACCTGATAAATTAAATGCATTAAATAAAAATGTTTTTAATGATTTAGATGAGGCAATAACCGAAGTTTTGCAAAATAAAGAAATAAAAACAGCTATTATAACAGGGGCTGGAGAAAAAGCTTTTGTAGCAGGTGCAGATATTGCTGAGTTTGGTGGGTTAAGCAATGAGCAAGCCATGGCATTATCTAAAAGAGGACAAGATGTATTTTTAAAAATAGAAAATAGCCCTAAGCCTATAGTTGCTGCCGTAAATGGTTTTGCATTAGGCGGTGGTTGTGAGCTAGCTATGGCCTGCCATTTTAGGATTTGTAGCAGCAATGCAAAATTTGGCCAGCCCGAGGTAAACCTAGGTTTAATACCGGGCTATGGTGGCACCCAACGCCTCACACAACTTGTAGGAAAAGGTAAAAGTATGGAGTTACAAATAACCGCTAAAATTATAGATGCTACTGAAGCACATAGGATAGGTTTGGTAAACCAAATAACCAGCCAAGAAGAACTTATTACTATAACAAAAGAGATTATGCAGCTTATACAAACCAAAGCTCCAATTGCAGTTGCACAAGTTATTCACTGTGTAAATGTGGCTACTTTAAGCGATAGTGCTTTTACAAATGGCAAAAGTGGCTACGATAAAGAAATAGAGGCTTTTGGAGATTGTTTTAAAACAAATGACATGAAGGAAGGTACTACAGCTTTTTTAGAAAAGCGAAAAGCCATATTTATTGGTTCGTAATTTAATAAACCATTGTTTTACAATTATTTACATTTTTTATAATTCGCCAAATTATTCTTTTTTATACCTAATTTGGCGAAGTATAGTTTTATAGTTCGCCAAATTAAGTATTTTTGTAGTACCTTTGGCGAATTATAAAACTTATTTATTATGCATGTAGCTGGTAGAGATGAGGAGGTAGCCATACTGCAACGTATATTGCAAAAAGAGCAATCGGAGTTTGTGGCCATGTACGGCAGGCGGCGTATTGGCAAAACTTACCTTATTAGAGAAGTATATAAAAGCAACATAATTTTTGAATGTAGCGGTGTAAATGAGCAAGAGTTTTCTCAACAACTAGAAAACTTTTGGCTTACCTATATAGAAACTTTTCCCAAAGAGCAGCCCAAATTACCTACCACATGGCTGCAAGCTTTTTCGTTGCTAAAAAAGAAAATTAACAGCTTAAAAAACACCGAAAAAAAAGTAATTTTTTTAGATGAAATTGCTTGGTTTGAAACCCCAAAATCAGGCTTTTTAGCGGCCCTAGATAGTTTTTGGAACAGCTACTGTACTAAGCGTAATGATATTATTTTGGTTATTTGTGGCTCAGCAGCATCGTGGATTATTAATAAGGTTATAAACAATACCGGCGGCCTACACAACCGTGTTACAAGCCACATACAGTTACTACCATTTACCATGCACGAAACAAAAGCCTTTTTACAACTTAATAAAGTAAAACTATCGTTTAAAGATATTGCACAATTATACATGGCAGTAGGCGGTGTGCCTTACTATTTAAAAGATATAGTGCAAGGCCAAAGTGTACCTCAAATATTAGACAATTTATTTTTTGGAAACCAGCCTATATTAAAAAATGAGTTTAACAATTTATATGCATCGCTATTTAAAAACAGCCATTTACATGTGGCCATTGTAAAAGCATTAACCTCAAAAAACAAAGGCCTAACCCGAAAGCAAATATTAACCACAACAGGGCTTACAAGCGGCGGCGGCTTTACTTTATTGCTGCAAGAGCTAGTGGAGTGTGGCTTTGTAAAAATGATACAACCCATAAATACCAGTAAAGATGATATTTTGTACAGGCTAATGGATGAATACACTATTTTTTATTTTAAATTTTTAGCAGCCAAAAAAACCGAAAGTAGCTGGCAACAAAAAACCCTTGGGCAGCCTTACAAAATATGGAGTGGTTTTGCTTTTGAAAACCTATGTTTTAGGCATGTGGCTCTAATAAAAAAAGCCTTAGGCATTAGTGGCATTATTACAAACGAGTACAGTTGGTTACAAAAAGGCAGCACGGTTACACAGGGTGCACAAATAGATTGTATAATAGACCGTAACGATAATTGTGTAAATATTATTGAGGCAAAGTTCTATAATAAAAAACTTGAACTCACCAAAAAAAATGCTGATGATTTAAGAGAAAAAGTAGAAACATTTAAAGAGAAAACAAAAATTAAAAAGAATGTATTTGTAACCTTGCTTACCATTTTTGGAGCTGCAAAAAATGAGCATTACTTAAGTGAGGTAACCAACCAATTATTAATAGATGATTTGTTTGCTAAAGCATAACTTACAAAGCCAATACCCGTATTACTTTTACAAAATGAGTTTGCCAATATCCTTCTAATTTACTTTCAATAACACCAATATTATTGCCAGAAGATGAATGAACAAATTGTAATGTTTTACCCGTAAGGGTAACTATACCCATGTGGCCAACTATACCACTACTATTATTGCTGCCTGTAAATAAAATTAAATCGCCTTGCTTTGCAGATGATAAGTTTACTGTAGCACCTTCGTTAGTAAAATCTGTACTTACCCTTGGTGCTTTTACATTATAATGATTAAAAACTATGTAAATAAATCCCGAGCAATCAAGCCCAGTTTTAGGATTAGTACCTCCGTATTTATAAGTTGTGCCTAGAAAAGACTTTGCATAACTTACAAATTCTTTTCTATCAATATTTAATGGTTTGGTAAATGTTTTAGCCTTTGGGTTGGTGGTTGGGGTTGTGTTGCTAGTTGTTTTTGTAGAATTTTCAGCAGTAGATAATTTTTTTGAAGTACTGCAAGCACTTAATAATAAGCTGCCTATAATTAATATACTGATAGTGTTTTTCACAGTTCAAAACTAATCAAAAAAAATACTAATTACAATCCATACAAAGTAAAATTAACCATAAACTTAATTGCTATAAAACTATGTTTTATATTTGCCACTTTAATAAACCTACCAATTATAGTTATGGAATATAGAATTGAAAAAGACACCATGGGTGAAGTAAAAGTACCTGTAGATGCATATTTTGGTGCACAAACCCAACGCAGTATTGATAATTTTAAAATAGCTCAAGATATAAATAAAATGCCCAAAGAAATAATAAAGGCATTTGCATATTTAAAAAAAGCTGCTGCACTTACCAATAGAGATGCTGGAGTTTTACCTGCTGAAAAATGTGATTTAATTGGTAAGGTATGCGACGAAATTTTGGAAGGAAAATTAGATGACTATTTTCCATTGGTTGTATGGCAAACAGGTAGTGGTACCCAAAGCAATATGAATGTAAATGAGGTTGTAGCTTACCGTGGGCATGTATTAAATGGTGGCAATTTAGCTGATAAAGAAAAATTTATTCACCCAAATGATGATGTAAATAAAAGCCAAAGTAGTAATGATACTTTTCCTACTGCAATGCATATTGCAGCATATAAAATATTAAATGATGTAACCATACCAGGTATAAAAAAATTGAGAGATACACTGCATGCTAAAGCACAACAGTATATGCATGTAGTAAAAATTGGTCGTACCCATTTTATGGATGCTACCCCACTAACAGTAGGGCAGGAGTTTAGTGGTTATGTTTCTCAACTAGACCATGGCTTACGTGCTATAAATAATGCTTTGCCTCACCTTAGTGAGTTAGCTTTAGGTGGTACAGCAGTAGGCACTGGCATAAATACTCCAAAAGGTTATTCAGAAAATGTAGCAGCACATATTGCCACTTTAACAAGTTTGCCATTTGTTACAGCCCAAAATAAATTTGAAGCTTTAGCTGCACACGATGCCATTGTAGAAATGCATGGTGCACTAAAAATGGTGGCAGTAAGTTTAATGAAAATAGCAAATGATATTCGTATGCTTAGCAGTGGACCAAGGAGTGGTATTGGCGAAATTTTTATACCTGATAATGAGCCCGGCTCTTCTATTATGCCAGGCAAGGTAAACCCTACCCAATGTGAAGCACTCACTATGATAGCAGCACAAGTAATGGGTAATGATGTTACTATTAGTATTGGAGGTAGTAACGGTCATTTTGAATTAAATGTATTTAAACCTGTAATGATTTTTAATTTTTTACACAGTGCCCGTTTAATTGGTGATGGATGTGTATCCTTTAACGATAAATGTGCTGTAGGCCTTGCACCTATTGAGGCAAACATAAAAAAGCATGTAGATAATTCACTAATGTTAGTTACAGCACTTAATACAAAAATTGGTTATTATAAAGCAGCAGAAATTGCACAAACTGCACATAAAGAAGGTACTACTTTAAAAGAAATGGCTATTAAACTTGGTTATGTTACTGCAGCTGATTTTGATGCATGGGTGGTACCAGCAAATATGGTTGGAGATATATAAATATAAAAATTGGCTGTATCAATAGTTTACTAGTAAAGTACTACACAAAACAATAATTGGTACAGCCTATACTAATGATAATATTTAGTTATCACTAAATGCTTTTTCCATTTTAGCTCTATCAAATTCCTTCTCATTGTTAGCTAAAAAAATTGTAGCTACACCATTACCTATAAAATTGGTAATAGCTCTGGCTTCACTCATAAACCTATCTACACCAAGCAATAAGGCCAACCCCTCTACTGGTATAACTTTTACAGCTGCAAGGGTAGATGCTAACACTACAAAACCACTACCCGTTACACCAGCTGCCCCTTTAGATGTTATCATTAAAATGCCAATAATTGTAAAAATTTGACTCCAAGTTAGTTGTACATTAAAAACCTGTGCTAAGAATATTACCGCCATTGATAGGTATATTGTTGTACCATCTAAGTTAAAAGAGTACCCGGCAGGCACTACTAAACCTACTACAGGCTTACTACAACCCATACGTTCTAATTTTTCTATGAGGGATGGCAAAGCAGCTTCTGATGATGATGTACCTAACACAATGAGTAATTCTTGTTTTATATATCCTAAAAACTTTAAAATATTTATTTTATATATACTTAGTATTGCTCCCAATACAAAAAATATAAAAAGCGCCATAGTAATGTAAACAGTAAGCATCAATTTGCCTAACGGTAATAAAGTAGCTATACCGTATTTACCAATTGTATATGCCATACCACCAAAAGCGCCAATTGGTGCAAACAACATAACAATATGCAGGGCTTTAAAAATATATGTAGATGCTACACTTAATGGTTTAATAATTTTATCTCTACCAGCATATTTACTTAAAAATATTCCGAATAAAATGGAGGCAAATAAAACTTGAATGGTAATATTATCTTTAATAAACTGTAGCCAATTAAAAGGTGCAGCATTGCTATGTTTAAAAATATCTTCTCCGCTAGTATTAGCTTTCACACCTATACCTGGTTGTATTACCCAGCCAACGGCTATGCCTATTATTAGAGCTAATGTAGTTACTATTTCAAAATATAGCAGTGCTTTACCACCTACTCTACCTACCTTTTTTAAATTACCCATACCACTAATACCTTGAGATATTGTAAGAAAAATTATTGGGCTAATAAATAGTTTTACAACCTCAATAAAATATTTTCCTAGCGGTTGCATTTGTATGGCTGTTGCTGGCGCAAAGTTGCCTAACAAAGCTCCTACAGTAATTGCTGTAAGCACCCAAAAAGTAAGATTATAAAATAATTTTATCATGTTTCAAATTCAATAATACAATCATTTTATTGATTTATATTACACCTAATAAAAATCATCAATGCTATAAATGAGAAATAATTATCCAAGGATTGTAATGAAATTTTTATTTTTTTAGATAATATTATTGTTGTTTTTAATACTTTATGATTATTCTTTTTAAATTTATTTTACATAAAAAAATTTTCTGCTAGCAATTATGCTATACACAACAAAGCCCCAAAATAATTTTGGGGCTTTGTTGTTTTTTAGAAAAGTATATTAATTTTTAAAAATATTTTCATCTACTTTAATATTGGTATCTATTTTATCAAAAACTATAGTTCCTTGCATGGTAGTTGTACTGTACGGAAACCAAAATCCATCAGCATTTTGCTTGTAATCGCTGTATGTACTTTCTATATCCATTTCTTCACCATCTGGTCCTTTAATTTTTGAAGATGTTTTTACAACTCTATTAGTTTTAGTATCAATATAAGCAGTAGATACTTTATTAGATTTACTTGTGATATTCAATTTATAACATTCAGCACCATCAATTTTTTCTTTACCTACATAATCAATTTTTAAACCTTTTTCTTTGTAATTGTATAAAAACCCTTGTACATCTAGTTGGCTTTGGCCAGCAGCTACTTGCTCAGCATCTAATTCTTTTGGCTCTGCCATTTGCTGTATTGGGAAAAACATAAAACCAGTTTGTGGTGTTAGTATTTGATAGTTTGATGTACCCATTACTTCAATATCTACCCTCATTCCTTTTAAATGTTCTTTTGTAGTTACAATTGGAATATCCATACCTTGTACACTCATGCTACCTGTCATTTTTACTGAGTGTAATAATCCTATTTTAGCTGCACCACCCATAGCTTCGGTATTTTTTGAAGCAATATCATCAATAGTTTGAGCTGATGCTTGTAGGCTGCAAATTGTAAAAGCTGC
>JANMAV010000281.1:0-6333 GCA_031360055.1 Ferruginibacter sp. | reverse complement strand
CAATTGTATTTTTCAAAATATAAAAAATATTGTAAAATATGTAAATTGAGGAGATTGTGAAATTTTATTAAATAGTAAATAAACTTTTAACTCAGTTGATTGGTACAGCCTTTATTTTTAAGCAGAAAATTTTTCTTTTATTTTTTCTGTTAAGTTGGTTTGTACCATAAGTGCAGCTGTTTTAATCATATTTTTAAATGCAGTAATACCACTTATTCCATGCCCTATAATAACAGGTTTTGCAACACCTAAAACAGGAACACCACCATAGGTTTCAAAATTAAATCTTTCAAAATGTTCGTCTGCAATATTTCTACGCTTGGTAATATCATATATGCTTTCAGCCATTTTTAAAACTACGTTTCCAGTAAATCCTTCACATACCATTACATCAGCATTTGGTAGTAAAATATCTCTACCTTCTATGTTTCCTATAAATTGTATGTGCTTATTGTCTTTAAGTAATGGGTAAGCAGCTTGAGCTAGTAAATTCCCTTTGCCCTCTTCCTCCCCAATATTTACTAAACCAGTTTTTGGGTTGGGTACTTTTAAAATGTGTTCTGCAAAAAGAGATCCTAAGGTAGCAAATTGGTTCAGATTTTCAGGCTTACAATCTGCATTTAAACCTACATCTACCAATAACCCTAAAGTTCCATCTTCTCTTGGTATATAAGCACCAATTGTAGGGCGTAAAATACCTTCTATGGTTTTAATGCTAAATAATGCCCCTACCATCATTGCACCTGTATTACCAGCACTTATAAATGCATCTATTTTATGTGTAGCTAAAAGTTTGAAACCCATAGAAATTGAACTTTCAGGTTTTTCTTTTAAAGCTTTGGTAGGGTGCTCATGCATACCAATAATTTGTGCTGCATGAAAAATACTAAATTGCCCAATTGGCAGTGGGTAATTAATTATAATTTCTTTAATTTTTTCTTCGTCACCAATTAACACTACATGTACCGAGTTATCACTATTTTCATGTAAGTAAGCTGCTGTACCTTTTACTGCTTCAAGAGGGGCATAGTCTCCACCCATCATATCTAACCCAATTGTTATCATGGTAAGAAAATTAAAAATTAAAAATTCCAAAGCCAAACCTATATTAAATAAGTTTAACCTTGGAATAAAATATTTTTTTAACTAAGTTTATACAGCTCTCAATGGTGCCTTTTCGCTAACCAATTTACCTTTGTAGTACAATTTACCTTCACTTACATGTGCACGATGGCGTACATGAGTTTCACCGGTTGTACCATCTACACTTAAAGTTGGTTCTGAAGCTTTATAGTGTGTTCTTCTTTTTGCACTTCTTTGCTGACTATGACGCCTTTTTGGATTTGGCATGACTTTTTTTTATTTTAGTATTGAGTAATTATTGTAAATTTTTGTATTTAATTGTCTTTAAACTTATCTAATCCTTTCCAAATTGATGTTTGTTCTCTCTCCTCTACACTAGCACTCATTTGTGCTAATTTGGCTAATACTTCTTTATTACAAAGTGAAGTACCATCATCAGCTGTTTTACAAATATGTTGCGTTGGTATACTCAGTAATGCAAACTCATACAACCAATCACTTACATCAATATGGCTTTCGCTTCTTGCAATGTAAAAAACATCTGCATCTTCCTCTTCTTCGTTTGCTTTTTGAGGGTCTTCAGTTAATTTTACCACCATGGTAAATTCGTCCCAAAGGTCCACCGTTAAAGCATTTCCACATCTATCGCAATTAACATCTGCTTGCCCCCCAACATAAAACTTTAGCAACATAAAGCCGTTGTTTTTATCTAACAACAATTTAATATTTGCTTCTATTTTATCAACTTCCTCACCAGCTTTTTCTTTAAAAAAATCGTGGTTTAGTTCGTAATCAAAACTATGTTCACCAGGTTTTAATCCTACAAATGCTATATCATACAACCGCTTGCTACCCATGGCACTTTTTTTAAAGGACTGCAAATGTACATTATTTTTTTAAATTTTAAACCTAAATCTAATATATATTCAATTAATATAGCAACTTTGTGTGCCATTATGCTTACAAATTTCAAAAAACACCTGCTTAAATATGTTTTGTTAACCGTTTTAATAATACTATGTATTGCAATAAACCAGTATAGCAAAAATAGCATTGTTATTGAGAAAGAGTATTCAACTACTATTTATCCTTTAATAGCTGGTTTTTGTAGAAGTTTAGTGGGTTGGATAACCTTTAGTGTAGGAGATTTTTTATGGGCTTTCGTAATTGTTTATTTGCTTTTGCAATTTTTTAAAATGTTTCGCTTTTTATTCATTAAAAAATATAGAGTTTTTGATTGGTATGTAATAAAAAATAAAATTGTTCGTATTGCATTGATTTGTTTATCGATTTACATTATTTTTAATATACTTTGGGGTATTAATTACAATAGGCAAGGCATAGCAAAACAGATAGATTTGGAAGTAACAGATTATTCTGTAGCCGAATTAGAGAATATAAACAGTTTGCTAGTCTTTAAAATAAATGCTGCAAAACAAATTTTAGTAAATAGCAAAAGTACATATCTAAATAATAAGCAATTATTTGTGGCAACTGAAAATGCTTACAAAAATATAGCTAAAACGTACAGTTTTCTAGCCTATACGCATCCTGCCATCAAAGCATCTATGTGGGGTTGGTTAGGCAACTATACCGGTTTTTTGGGTTACTATAATCCTATAACTGCTGAGGCTCAGGTAAACACTACAGTTCCTAAATTTACACAACCTTTTACAGCATGCCACGAAGTAGCACACCAAATGGGTTATGCAAAGGAAATGGAAGCTAATTTTGTTGGATATTTGGCAGCAGCTGCAAGTACTGATACGTTGTTTCATTATTCAGTTTATGTGGAGCTGTACACTTACGCAAACCGTACATTGTATTTTGCTGATACAACTGCTGCTTTACAAAGTAGAAAATTATTGTTGCCAGCTGTGTTATTAGATTTTAAGGAGAGAAGAGAGTTTAACCTAACCCATACAAGCATTGCTGAACCAGTAATTAGTTATTTGTATGGCAAATTTTTGCAAAGCAACCAACAACCACTAGGTGTGCTTAGTTATGATGAAGTAACAGCTTTTATTATTGCTTATTATAAAAAATTTGGCAAAATTTAGGAAATTATATACTACTGTAATTATTCATTTTTGTACTTACTAACTACAAATAAATAATATAAAAAAGTAAAGGATGAAGAATATTTATAAATTTTTAATATCAATTTCTATTCCCTTAACGGTAGGAGCAATGGCCGGTTATTTTACATCCACATCAGTAAAAACATGGTTTGTAACCTTACAAAAACCAACTTTTAACCCACCCAGTTGGTTATTTGCACCAGTGTGGACGATACTATACATTTTAATGGGAATTGCATTTTTTCTAATTTGGAAATCATCAGCCACTAATACCCAAAAAAAGCCAGCATATTCAATATACTGGGTTCAACTTGCACTAAACTTTATTTGGAGCTTATTGTTTTTTTATAGCCAAAACCCTGGGGCAGGTTTAATAGATATTGTACTATTACTAATTGCTATTTTATTTACAATTAAGCAATTTTATGCTATAAATAAAACATCAGCGTTTTTGCTTGTACCGTATGTTCTTTGGGTGTTATTTGCTACAGCATTAAATACACAAATTTGGCGTTTAAATAGCTAAAATGCATTTTTCCACATCATACTCTCTACCGGTACATTGGGTTGGCCACTATATTTTGCATTCTTTTTTTGATTGTATTTTATTTCAATTTCACCATCAACAGGAAAATAAATAAGTTGGCCAATAGGCATACCAGCATACACTCTAACAGGTTGTTTTACAGAAATTTCAAGGGTCCAATTTCCACAAAAACCTACATCTCCTTTTCCTGCCGTGGCATGTATATCTATACCCAACCTGCCGGTAGATGATTTGCCTTCTAAAAATGGTACATGAGCATGTGTTTCAGTATATTCTTCCGTTACGCCTAAATAAAACATGTGTGGTAGTAATAAAATGCCTTCTTCAGGTATTTCAAAATGTTTAATTCTATTATGTTTTTTTGCATCTAACTCAGCATGCTCATAGGTTGCAAGGTTTTTACTTAGGTGCACATCATAGCTGTTACTCCCTAAGCAATCTCTTAAATATGGTACTATTTTAATGGTATTATTTTCTATTTCTTCTAATATTCTAGTATCACTTAGTATCATATTGTTCATTTAAAATGGCAAAGTAAAGTAAATTTTCAATGGTTTTAAAAACCTTATATAATAAAATATACTTTATTTTTATAATCCTAATAACCAAATCTTATAATTATGCAAAGTATTTTATCCATTTTATGGAAAATTTTAAAAGTTTTCCTGGTAATTATAGCAAGCCTACTTGTTATAGTTTTAATTGCAGCCCTATTTATCAAAAAATCGTACTTGGTAGAAAGATCTGTAACAATTAATAAACCAAGTACAGAAGTTTTTGAATATGTAAAATATTTAAAAAATCAAGATAATTTTAGTAAGTGGGCAAAGCTAGACCCTAACATGAAAAAGCAATACATAGGTACAGATGCCACAGTTGGTTTTGTAAGTTCATGGCAAGGTAACAAAGATGTTGGTATTGGGGAGCAAGAAATAAAAGGTATAACCGAAGGGCAAAAAATTGATTATGAACTTAGGTTTAAAGAGCCAATGGAAGATGTATCTAAAGCTGTACTTAGTACAGATAGTGTAGGCCAAAACCAAACATTAGTTAAATGGAATATTAATGGAAAATCTCCTTATCCTTTAAATTTTATGTGTTTGTTTATGGATAAAATGATTGGACCAGATTTAGAAGTAGGACTCAGCAATTTAAAGGTGTTGATGGAAAAATAAGTAATAGCCATTCTAACAATTACGTGGCTTTTGTTTAAAAATTACATTTTAAGAGATGAAGAGAAGAGGCTGTTTCATAAGTAGGAGGCAGCTTCTTCATATTCGGATCCCTATCGGAGAAGGAAAGTTGTTTTAAACAAATCTCAGCGCCATTTGTACTTTGCAATAGTCTTTTCTTTAACCTTAAAGTTTATTATTTTTTTTTGAACTACACAATTTGGTTTTAGTAAATTTTAGAGGGCTTATTTTTTATAAGTAAATATTCTTCTTTAGTTTCTTCACTAAGAGCCCCTTCATAGGCTTCAGGTATAAATATTCTTTCTTGTGCCAAATATCCGTTTCCTTTTTCTAGAAAATGAACTTTCATATTTTCTATGCTTATTGGGCAACCATCAGGTATATCAGCAATGTTGCTATGTTTAATATCATGCCCATCTAATACCACTACTAAACCGCTACCTATAGCTTCCATTCTATTACCGTCAATTATTAAAAAGCCAGTATCTTCTCCAAGCCCAATACCTATACAGCTTGGGTTGCTAGCCACTGCTTGAGCAAGCCTGCCGAAGCGGCCTCTTTTTTCGAAATGAGAATCAAAAATTACATCATCCATAAAGCCCAAACCAGTAGTTATTTTTACTTCACCTTTTAAATGTGCCTTAGCTGCATCACCCTCATAAATCATAGTATTGCTCATAGCCATAGCCCCTGCTGATGTACCAGCTACTAAAAACTCAGGCTCATTATTGTACCTATCTAAAACAATTTTTAAAAATTGTGTACCACCAAAAGTGCTTGTTAGCCTAAGTTGGTTACCACCACTAAACATAATGGCATCACAGCTTTTAAGCCTGTCAATATAATTTTCTTTACTGGCATCTATACGGTTTCTAATATGCATAATGCCTACATCTGTACATCCTATTTTGCTAAAAGCGTTTATATAATTTTCACCTACCTCTAAAGGAATCATACTTGCAGTAGTTACTACTTCAATTCTTTTGTTATAGCCACCTACCTCTTCAACTATTCTCCGCAAAATACCCAGCTCAAAAAAATTATGATTATTGCGGTGAAGGCCATCATTTTCTATATCATTCCCTTTATTTTCTGCACCTCCTATGGCAAGAAGTTTTCCTTTTGCAAATTGCATTGTGTTTTATTATGGTTAGTGCAAAATTAACACAATAAAATACAGATTATCTTTTTGTTATCAACTACATGTTAATATAGTGCTAACATTTTTATCAATTTGATAAATACACAATTACTTTTACAACCTCATTTATTTGTACAAATGAAGTATGATTTTTCTATATTGAATCTTCATTAAATTTTTACCTATTATAATAAAAATTATTATTTTAAATTTTAAGGAATTCTCCTTTAATAAAAAGATAACTGTAACTTATTTTTTGAAATGCAATATGTATTCCTTAATTTCCTC
>JANMAV010000240.1:0-15888 GCA_031360055.1 Ferruginibacter sp. | reverse complement strand
ATTGTACCCATCACACATTACTGTAACAGAATCATATAAAAATTTACTAGGTATACCAAAACTTGCATCGGAGCCAGTTGGATAAATTATATGGGAAGAGTGAAGCAAAATTTTACCATTGGGCAGTATTTGATTGTTATCATTCTTTACTACACCCCGTAAATAATACTGTGCATTTGCTAATGGCAAAATGGCAAAAAACAACAGGCAATATGCAGTTAGTTTTTTCAAAACAGTATTGGTAATATTGGTAGTTATAGTAGTATAAATTTACATAATTTTTATAGTAAACGCTAATAAAGCTTTAAGATTGCTTATGAGCTTCTGAATTCTGTAAATTTTACTTTAACGTCATGTTATACATCAACTAAACAATAAATTTCTTTCAAATTTCTTGCTAATCCATCATAATCAAGACCATAACCTAGTAAAAACTTATCTGGTACATTAAAGCCTAAGTAATCTATTTTTATAGGGAATGTTAACGCATCTGGTTTATGCAATAAAGCAGCAATTTTTAATGAGGTTGGTTGTTGATTGGCTAGCTGAGGTAAAAATTCGTGCAGTGTTTTACCAGTATCTACAATATCTTCAATAATTATCACATCTCTATCAGTTAGTGTTGCATCCAAACCAATTGATGTAATTACCTGACCAGTACTTTTTGTACCCTTGTAAGAAGCTAATTTAATAAAACAAATTTCTGCATCTACAGTTAGCTCTTTAAATAAGTCAGATGCAAACATAAAAGAGCCATTAAGTATAGCTATAAATAAAGGTTTTTTATTAGCATAATCTTTATTTAGTTCTGCTCCAAGTCTTTTTACTTGTTCATCTATTTGAGATGCTGTTAGGTAAGGGGTAAATTTTTTATCTTTTACTTGTAAAATGCTCATAAAAAAATTAGTTGTTAGTATATTACTATTTATCGCAATTTTATTTTAACTCCACTTGGTAAGGTTTGGTTTGATTGCATATTATTAACGATAAGCAATTGTTTTAATTGCACTCCAAAATTTTGTGCAATATCATACATAGTTTCACCTTGTATACTTGTGTACTCTGGGGCTTTTGCTTGTTTTAGTTTTCGTTCCAAATATATCATTTGGTCATCTTGCAAAATACCATCACTTTGCAAATCATTATATTCTAGAATTTTTACTAAATCAATATTAGCAGCTGTAGCTATAGCAAGTATTGATGTGCCTTTGCTTGCAAAATATGCTTTTAATCCATTAAATTTTGTTGCGGCTTTTATAGCATTTTGTACATCTACAGGGTTTGGAGTTGTGGTTAAAATTGGTATTGTGGTATTTACAGCATACATGGCACTTGAGTTATTAATACCTACTGGTATTATATATCCTTCATCAAATTGTTGCAAATTATATTTTTCAATATTACCTATCACTATTTGTGGATACCTTGGGTTAGTAGCATAACCAGCTTTTTTTAAACCAAATGCCCAACCTTTGTAATCGTTTTTTTGTAGTTCAAATAGTGAAGCATATCGTGGGCTTGTTTTTAAATAATCGCTGTGATCTTTATAACTATCAGCTGCATTTTGGTATTTTCTAAAACATTCGTTTGGTGCATCATCTGTGTGGCGTACGCTTTCCCCCGTCCAAATGCTTTTGCATTTAATACCAAAGTGATTGTTAGATCTTTTAACCAAATCACTATTACCACTCTCAGTTTCTAACAAACCTTGAGCAAGGGTTACTGATGCTGGTATACCTGTACGTTGCATTTCTGCAATGGCTGCGTTTTTGTAAGTTTCAATATATTCTTGAGGAGTAATTTTTTGTGCATACATGCTATTGCTTGTAAAAATAATAGCTATATAAAAAATAAATTTTTTCATAATTATAATTTTCTAATTAATGTTATACCATCTCTCACAGTTAGTAAAACTTGCTCTACCCTATAATCTGCAGCCACATGTTTATTAAATTGGTGAACTGCTTTTGCATTTTTACCTTTAATATTTTCTTCTATAACTTGCCCATGAAAAAGAACATTATCTGCCAATAAAAATCCTCCCTTTTTGAGCTTTGGCAAAGTTAATTCGTAATACTCAATATACCCAGTTTTATCGGCGTCTAAAAATATTAAGTCCCACTCAATGTTCAGCGTTGGTATAATTTTAATTGCATTACCTACATGTAAAATAATATTATTTTTAAAATCACTTTCATCAAAAAATTGTTTTGCAATGGCAGCATCATTTTCTCTAATTTCAATAGTATGTAAGTTACCATTGGGCTGCAAACCAGCTGCTAAACATATAGCACTAAAACCAGTAAAACTACCTATTTCTAGTACTTGTAGGGGTTTTGCCATTTGGCTAACCATTTGTAAAAATTTGCCCTGCACTAATCCACTGAGCATATGTGCATGGGTATGATTAGCTTGGGTATGAGCTAAAATTTTCTGTAATAATTCATCAATTGGAGTAGTAAATTGCTCACAATATTCATCAATTTTAGCATGGGTTATTTGCATATTTATTGTACTTGAGTTTCAATTTTTTTTTGATATAATTAACAATCCTACAAATGTTAATATCCCATTTATTAATAAAATTTCAATACCAATAATATACCCGTTAAAAATGAATGCAGAGTTTGTTTGCAATAGGTAACAAATAATTGGGCTTAGTAAAGCAATAATAGCAATAATAAAGCTATTGGGCAAGCTACGTTTTGTTAAAATACCAAAAGCAAATAAACCCAACAATGGGCCGTAGGTATAGCCTGCTAAATCTAAAATTTTATCTATAATCGATCGGCTATTTATGTATCTAAAAATAAGTATACATACAAAGAAAACAATTGTCATAGCAATGTGTACTTGCAATCTTTTTTTATGCTTTTGCTTTTCATTTAAATCAGTACGTTCTTTAAATCCTAAAATATCAATACAAAAAGAAGATGTGAGTGCTGTAAGTGCTCCATCTGCACTGGGAAACAAAGCAGATACCAATCCAATAATAAAAATGATGGATATTACTGGTGGTATTTGTTGTAATAGCCCTAAAGATATTGATGGAAAAAGGTTATCGCCAGTAACATTTAAGTTACTTTGGTATAAGCCCCACACTTCTTTACCATCAATAATTTTGCTAGTAAATTCTGCCCCATTTTGATATGCATATAAATACAGTAAACCGCCTAGTAGTAAAAACAATAAGTTTACAATTACAATAATTACAGAAAAAGTTAAAATGTTTTTTTGAGAATCTTTTAGCCTTTTAACACTAATATTTTTTTGCATCATTTCTTGATCTAGCCCCGTCATGGCTATACAAATAAAGGCCCCTCCAATTATTTGTTTTACAAAAAAACCTTTACTATTTACATCAGTATTAAATATTTTTGTTAGCCCTTTAGCTTCCATTCCATTTATAGCATCTGCAAAAGAAAAATTAAGGTTATTTAAAATAAATATTACACAAACTACTAATCCAAGTATCATTAAGGCAGTTTGCAAAGTATCAGTATATACAATGGTTTTTACACCTCCTTCAAATGTATAAAGCAATATCATTAATAATACAATAGCTACAGAAACCCAAAATGGAACATGCAATTGAGATAGTATAAATATATGCAGCACATTAATAACTAAATAAAGCCTTGCAGTAGCTCCTACTGTTCTACTTAAAATAAAAAATGAAGCTCCTGTTTTGTATGCCCAATTACCAAAACGTTGTTTTAGATATGTGTAAATGGAAGATAAATTCATTTTATAATACAGCGGCAATAACACAAAAGCTATTACTAAATAGCCAAGTAAATAACCAATTACAACTTGAAAATATCCTAAACCATTTGCTAAGCCACCTTGCTTTGCTATATTACCCACTCCACCAGGAACACTAACAAATGTTACACCTGATAGTGAAGTGCCTATCATACCAAAAGCAACCAATTTCCAATTACTATTTTTATTACCAATAAAAAAAGAATCGTTATTACTATTACGGCTCGTATACCATGCTACTACCAATAAAATGACAAAATAACTGGCTACAAAGGTTAATAAAACGTATGGCGACATGTGGGTTTTTATTTATTTTATAAGATCTTAAAAATACATTTAAAACCTGAAACTTAGTTTTAATACCTACAGATTAAATTGAATGATTAATTACAGCTATAGCAGAAGCGATAGTGGCTTGTTTTAGTATTACATTGATTTAAAAATTTGAATTTTCAGTATCAACTAACCTTCCTTTCAACAAGTAATCTTATCAATTTTATTACTCATTCAAATAAAGATTAAATATTTTTCACCAACGCAAATAAACTAATTTTTTTGCAAAAATTATATTGTATAATAAAGAAACATATTTTATAAAAAATACTAATGAATATTAGTAATAAAATATGTTTTAAAATGAGAATAAACAAAATTTAATAAGCAAAACTTATTTTACCCATACTAACTGATGGTTGATTATTTCCAAAATTTATCCCCTCTCCACTTATAGCTTCATTTGCAAGTAAAGCAAATAAAATAGCTTCTTTAGCATCCGGATGTATACCTAAACTTTGTGTTGTTTTAAAAACAATATTAGGCATAGTTTCTTTAAGTTTTTTTACTAATAAAGGGTTGTGTGTACCACCGCCGCTGCAATAAATAGTAAGGTTTGGAAGGTTTAATAAGGGTTTTAATGACTCCATTATTACTGTAGCACTAAATGTATTTAGAGTTGCCATTACATCAAACATATTTAAATGATTAGTATTACTTTTCTCCATTGCTTTTTGTAAAAAAGCAAAATTAAAAAGCTCAGGCCCTGTTGTTTTTGGGAATGGTTCATTAAAAAAACTATGCTCTAACAATGCTTCTAACAATGCATTATTTTCATTTCCTTGTAGAGCTATTGCAGCATTTTCATCAAAAAATATATGTGTATATTTTTTTTGTACATACATATCCATCAATATATTGCCTGGCCCAATATCAGTACTATATATTTTGCTAGCATCTGCATTTGCACCTAAAAATGTAAAATTTGCAATACCACCAATATTTAATAAAATTCTATTTTCACCTTTTTTTGAACAGAGCAAGTAATCGCCATATAATGCTAGTGGTGCACCTTCGCCACCTGCTGCAATATGTTTTTGTCTAAAATCACTTACAGTAATAATGCCTGTATGCATCGCAATATGATCTCCATCACCAATTTGTAATGTTGCGTTATCAAAAGCATCTAGCTTATGCAAACTCTTTGGAGCATGGTATATTGTTTGCCCATGACTTGCAATCAAATCAATTTCTTCATTTTTTATTTTCCAATCTCTTAAACAATTGTTTATCATTATGGCATGTTGGCTACCTATCCACTCATTTAACAAACATAATTTTTGAAGACTTACTACATCTTTACTAAAAATACTTTTTACGGCTTTTTTAAAAACATGATCATACAAAACTGTAGTAAATTGTAGTAATTGTATATTAGTTTTTAATCCACTATCCGTCACTTTACACAATGCAATATCTAATCCATCTAATGATGTACCGCTCATTAAACCAATAATAGTTTTTGTTTTTTTACCAGCAATTTCATGTAATAGTTTTATGTTTTTATTCATATTATTGTTATAATTTTTAGATATTCTTTTTATAAAATTTGTAATATAAATAAATTGATTTTAAACGATGCATAATTTAATACGCAAAAATATTAGACTTTTTATTAAACAATAAAATTGATGATATTTATTTCTTAAAATATAGTATATCTTATTAGCTAAATAAAAATAGTTTATAAGATTAAACACTGCATGAGACAATAAATTTACTACTGATTCTGTAACTTTTAGTTTTGATAATTTATAGTAATTTTTGAAATATAAATTTGAACAATATTAACTAATCATAAAACTAATTTAAAAGTTAAATTAATTAGTAAATATTAATAAAATAAAAATGTTGTTACAATAAAAAAAAATTACGCTATTTGCATCATAAAACATACAAATGAAAATAAATGCAATGGCTGTTTTTTGTGGTAGCAAGCCCGGCAATAATCCTAATTATGTGCAACAGGCCATACTATTAAGTAATATTTTAGCAGCAGAAGGTATTGATGTAATTTATGGGGGTGGCAATAAAGGCCTTATGGGTGCTGTGGCTAATGCTACGCTTGATAATGGAGGTAAAGTAATTGGTATTATACCAGAGTTATTAAAAGAGCAGGAGCATTTGCATACAACACTTACACAAACTTTTATAGTGGCAGATATGCATAACCGTAAAAAAATGTTGTATGAAAAATGTGATGCTGCCATTATACTTCCTGGTGGTTACGGCACACTAGATGAGCTTTTTGAAATTTTAACTTGGAACCAACTAAAAATACATGAAAAGAAGATTTTCTTCTTAAATACTGATGGTTTTTATAATCACTTAATAGCACACATAACCTCAATGTATGAGCAAGGTTTTTTATACAACCCCCCTACTGAACAAATGATTGTTTTAAATAATCCTGAAGAAATATTGTTGTATTTAACAAATGAGATTGAAAATTAATAGAAATCCCTTTCTCTTTTTTGCCTGCTAGCCCTGCTCTTGTTATTTTGAAAAAGAGCAATGTTATAACCTGCTTTAATGAGTGGTGTTATTCTGCCTTGAGCATCTAAATTTGGCGAAAATTCATTTTTTGCAACGTCAAAAAGTACAGATATGTAGTAGAAAGAAGGTTCATCTTCCCTACCATTTGCAAAACCTGCACCTACTAAAAAACTACCAACACTTTTATTAAATTTATCAGCTACATAAGTGCCATTAGGGGCAGGAATATATTTTAATTTTATAAAATTTTGATCATATTGTGCATGTACAAATAAAAATTTTACAGGGTAAACTCTCACAAAAGCGCCTGGTGCAATTATGGATTGTCTGAGCTTATCATTTTCTTCCACATTATCTCGTTGAGATACATAGCTGTAGTTTAAAGATAAAGCCACATCTACATAATTATTTAAACTATATCCAAAATATGGACCCAAGGCAAAATTAAATGTACCATTGCTAAAACCCAAACCCACACTACCTCCTGTAAAAAGATTCTCTTTTTTAAAACCTTTTTCTTTTTCAATAGCTGGTTCCTCGTTCTCAGCCTTTGTAACTTTTTGTGCAGTAGCATTCAAACAGAGCATACAACATATTACTACATATAAACAAATATTTTTCATACACTATTATTTTATTAAAAATGATCAATTAATTACAAATCAAAAATCTTACCGCTATTTAAAATGTTATTAGGGTCAAAAGTTTTTTTAATACCTCTAAGCAAATCTAGCATAACTGTATCAAACATTATGGGTATATATTCTTTTTGTATGAGTCCAATTCCATGTTCTCCACTAATGGTGCCACCTAATGATTTTACCAACTCAAATAAGGCTTTTAAAGCAGGTATTATTTTAGGATTATTGAGGCTAAAAATGCAATCATCTTTTTTTATACGAACATGCAAATTACCATCGCCAGCATGGCCATAACATACAACTTCAAATTGGTACTCTATACTTAAAGCTTTAATACCTGTAATTAATGCTGGCAGTGCCGCTCTTGGTACTACCGTATCTTCTTCAATTGTATACCCAGCAATTTTTACTGCCTCTGCAGCACGTCTTCGCATTTTCCAAAGTGCATCTTTTTGTTGAGTATCATCTGCAAAATATATTTCACCACAATCAAAATCAACTAATAAGCTAGCAATGGCCTCCATATCTTTTAACAACAGTTCTACATCATTACCATCTACTTCAATTATTAAATGTGCAGCCACATTATCATCAACAATTATGGTATTGTTTTCTACAAATTTGCTTACAATTTTAAGTGCATTAGCTTCTATTAATTCTAGTGCACTTGGTATAAAACCTGCCCTAAAAATAGCACTTACTGCCTCTCCTGCTTTTACTAAATCGTTAAAAGGTACAAGCATTAACAAATCATGCTTTGGGTGAGGTATTAATTTCAATACAATTTTTGTAACCAAGCCCAATGTGCCTTCGCTACCAACCATTAACTGTGTAAGATTATAACCTGTAGAGTTTTTTAGTACATTGGCACCCGTCCAAATAATTTGTCCGGTTGGTAACACTACTTCTAAGTTTAATACATAATCTTTTACTACACCATATTTAACAGCTTTAGGGCCGCCACTATTTTCGGCAATATTACCTCCAATAAAACAACTGCCCTTACTACTTGGGTCAGGTGGATAGAAAAGTCCTTTTTCTTTAACTGCCTCTTGTAAAACTTGTGTTATTACACCTGGCTCCACGGTTACTTGTAGGTTAGCTTCATCAATTTGTATAATGGTATTCATACGCTCAAAGCTAATAACTACACCAGCTTTGGTAGGTAATGCCCCACCGCTTAAGCCTGTGCCTGCACCCCTAGGCGTAACAGGTATGTTGTGCTCATTGCATATTTTCATTATAGCACTTATTTGCTCAGCTGTACTTGGTTTTAATACAACATCGGGCAAAAAATATAAATTCTCAGTTTCATCTTTTGCACAAATATCCAGGGTTTCAGCATCAGTAAAAATGAATTTATTACCCACTATTTCAGCAAATTGTTGGTATTGTATTAAAAAGTTTTTGTTAGAAATTGAGCTATTTACCATCTACTATTTATTTGTTGCAAAGTTGCCTTATTATAGTAAAAGAGCAAAGTAAAAGGGGAGGTATTTTTAGCCCCCATTAATATCCACCTACCGTAAAAAACGGGAATAGGCAAGGGGGGAGAATGGCACTCCTATATTTTAAAGATTCTGTTATTGGTTTTAAGGGTTTATTGGTTTGTTTTTTTGAAGGGTTGAATGTAGTTTAGGGGGTTAGTTGGGTTAGAAGTTTAGGTGCTACCTAAATATCATTTTGTATTCAAATCAAACTACTGAACAAATTACTTATAACTAAACTTTAATAATTATGGAAAAATACCACAGTCAACATCTTACTAAAAAACTACTTTATTATGGCAGAAGTTACCACAACAACCCCAAAAAAAGGCAACAAAAAAATGATAAAAAAAAGTACTCGAGTGGACCTTACCCCAATGGTTGACCTTGGCTTTTTGCTCATCACATTTTTTGTATTTACTACAAGCATGGCCACCCCAAAGGCAATGGGCATGGTAACCCCAAACGATAAAGACAGCTCTGTACACGACGAAATTTGTGAAAGCTGTGTTATTACCGTTATACCAGCCGATAGCAATAAATTATATTATTACGACGGAAAACCCAATACACAACCTTACAAAGAAACCAACTACTCAGCAACTGGTTTACGAAGCTTATTGGTAGCTAAAAAAGCCAAAGCAAAAGCCCAAGGCAAAGAGGCTATACTTATAATACAACCAAGCAAAACAAGTACTTATAAAAACCTAATTAATGTAATAGACGAGAGCAATATTTGTATGTATAAGCGGTATTATTTGAGCCAGTGAATGAAGTGTGAATGGTGAATGGTGAATTGTGAATCGTGAATTGTGAATATTGGAATTAGGAATTGAAGTTTTGGAATTAGGTATTTAGCTCTGCATAAAATCAAATTAACTCATGTTCTTAGCGGTGAAATTGTGAATTAAGTTTTGGAATATGTTTTTATTCTTTACGTAAACTCTTTATCCTGAAGCTCTGCTGTAACATTTTAAAATTCATTAAAAAATGCTGAAAGTCCTCCAAAAATAATTACACACAAAATGATTGTATTAACCTTTGAATATATTATTTGTAAATTGATTATTGAGCATTGATTATTGAGTATTGATTATTGAACATTTATTCTTAGTTAAGGTAAGATTCTTCCCTCAAATTATTTGAGTCCCATTTCTCCCCTTCGGGGGGATTAAGGGGGGCAGTTTCTTACCTTTGCCTCATGTTAAACAACAAACTCTCTGGCTGGGCCGATACCATCATTGCACTTGCCACCGCCCCAGGTCTTAGTGCCATAGCGGTTATTAGGCTATCGGGCAGCAATGCTTTTGGTATTATTAATGGTATGTTTCCCTCAAAAAATATTGAAGCACAAGCATCACATACAATGCATGTAGGTATGCTAAAAGATGGCGAAATTTTGTTAGATGAAGTGGTGATAGCCATTTTTAAAAACCCCAAAAGTTTTACTGGGGAAGATACGATTGAAATAAGTTGCCATGGCAGCCAATATGTACAACAACAAATTATAAACGCTTGTATAGCCCGTGGGGCAAGGCTTGCAAGGGCAGGTGAGTTTACACAACGGGCATTTTTAAATGGTAAGCTAGATCTTACACAAGCCGAAGCAGTGGCAGATATAATTGCATCAAACACAGCAGCATCAGCCAAAGCAGCCTTGTATAATATACGTGGAGGTTTTAGTAAAGAGTTAGTAAGCATGAGAGACCAACTCATAAGTTTTGCAGCGTTAATAGAATTGGAGCTTGACTTTGCCACCGAAGATGTAGAGTTTGTAGATAGAACACAATTTAAAAACCTCATAAACCAAATCAACCAATCAACCAATCAACTAATCAACTCTTTTACATTAGGTAATGTTATAAAAAACGGTGTAAGCGTTGCCATTATTGGCAAGCCAAATGCAGGCAAAAGTACCTTGCTAAATGTGTTGCTTAAAGATGATAGGGCCATAGTAAGTGAAATTGCTGGCACCACCCGAGATACTATTGAAGAAATTATAAACATAAACGGCATTTTATTTAGGCTCATAGATACCGCAGGCATTAGAGAAAATAGCGCCGATGTTATTGAAAATATTGGTATTGAAAAAAGCCTTGCCAAAATGCGATCGGCAGATATTGTGCTCTATATTTTTGATGTACAAACCGAAACAAATGAGGAGTTACAAAAACAAATTGACCTATTTAACACCGAAAAAATAAAATACATTTTAGCGGCAAACAAAGCCGATGCTACCTTTGAGCAAAATAAATATACCGCTGCCGATATACAATTTATAGCCGCCAAAACCAATACCGGTATAGATGAGTTAAAGACACAACTCTTTAACGCCACCGTAATAAATCCCACCAATGCCGAAAATAATATTGTAACCAATACAAGGCATTTAGCATCGCTACAAAAAATTGCTACATCGATACAAGCCATTACCACAAGCCTACAACAAAACCTCAGCGGCGATTTACTCACCACTGATATTAACACCGCCCTTTACTACCTCGGCGATATTACCGGCGAAGTAACCAACGAAGATAAATTAGATTATATTTTTAGTAAATTTTGTATCGGAAAGTAGGTATTAAACAAAACATTTTGCACTAATTATTCGTTTACACATAGCTATGATTTACTTTGTATATATTTGAGTTTAAGACGTAACCTGCAAATGAATAAAGAAGCAAAGGCCAGAATTATCATCAACAAACTGCTTGAGGAATCAGGCTGGCGTTTTTTTGATAATGTTAATGGCCCAGCAAATATTCTATTGGAGAATTACATAAAAATTACACAGCAACAAATAGATGCTTGGGGAAACGATTTTGAAAAAACAACCACAGGTTCATTAGATTTTTTATTGCTAGATACCAACAACAAGCCTTTTTGTGTGCTCGAAGCAAAAAAGGAAAGCCTCCATCCACTTACGGCTAAAGAGCAAGCAAGAAAATATGCCAACTCAGTAGGTGCTCAATTTATTATTCTTTCAAACGGTATTGTACATTATTTGTGGGATGTACAAAAGGGTAATCCTAAGCCTATTTTTAAGTTCCCAACAGCACAAGAAATTGGTGCAATAAAAAATTGGAATCCCGATAGCCAAGCATTGGTGAAAGAATTGGTGCAGGAAGATTATATCGTAAAAGTTCAAATGGCTGACTATGCAATTAAACCTGGCTGGCACGGCAGTACCAACAATAGCAAAGATTTTATATGGGCAAATGGGCTTAAATTTTTAAGAGCTTATCAATTGGGTGCCATACAAGCTTTACAAAAAGCTGCACAAAATGGTAAGGATAGGTTTCTTTTTGAAATGGCAACAGGTACAGGTAAAACGCTTACTTCAGCAGCAGTTATACGCTTATTTTTACGAACACAAAATGCAAGAAGGGTGTTGTTTTTGGTAGATAGGCTTGAACTAGAAGACCAAGCATGGAAAGCATTTGTAAATTATTTAAAGCCTGATTATAAAACTATTATTTACAAAGAAAATAAAAGCGGTTGGCATAAAGCAGATATTGTGGTTACCACCATACAATCGCTACTGGCAAACAATAAATACATGGCTGCCTTTTCCCCAACCGATTTTGATTTAATTATTTCAGATGAGTCTCATCGATCAATATCTGGCAACGCAAGGGCAGTTTTTGAATATTTTAATGGCTATAAACTTGGGCTTACCGCTACCCCAAAAGATTATTTAAAAGCCGTAGATATTGATGCCATAAAAGCTACTGACCCTAGGGAGGTAGAGCGGCGAATGTTAAGAGATACCTACACCACTTTTGGTTGCGAAAGCGGCGATCCTACTTATCGTTATTCGTTGCTAGATGGTGTTAACGAAGGTTTTCTTATTAACCCTTATGTGTTAGATGCACGAACAGAAATAACCACACAATTATTATCTGACGAAGGATACGCCGTAACCTTAAAAACCGAAGAAGCGGAAGTAACAGAAACCTTTATTTCTCGTGATTTTGAAAAGAAATTTTTTTCTGATAAAACCAATAGGGTTTTTTGTAAAACTTTTTTAGATAATGCATTAACTGATCCTATTACAGGAGAGGTTGGTAAAACAATTATTTTTGCGGTAAGCCAAAACCATGCAAGAAAAATTACAGAAATTTTAAACGAATTTGCTGAGCAGCTTTACCCCCACAAATACAAGTCAGATTTTGCCGTACAGGTTACATCGCAAATTGAGGGTGCACAGCAAATGACCATTAATTTTACCAACAATAACCTTAACGGCAAAACAACATGGCTAGAGGGTTACAAATCAGCAAAAACAAGGGTTTGTGTTACCGTAGGTATGATGACAACGGGCTACGATTGCCCCGATTTGCTAAACATTTGTATGATGAGACCCATTTTTAGCCCGGCTGATTTTGTGCAAATAAAAGGAAGAGGAACCAGAAAAAACACTTTTGAAAACAAACATAAAAACGAATTGGGCGAAGAAGAAATTACCAAGCAAGAAAAAACTATTTTTAGGCTGTTTGATTTTTTTGCAAACTGCGAATATTTTGAAGTAAAATTTAATTATGATGAAAAACTAGCCTTGCCTAAACCAAAAGAAGGAAATGGAGCAGGCGGTACCGTTGGTGTTGATATTGACAGATATAACAGTACAACTGATGATGAACTTTCCATTTTAAGGGAAGAACACATAGGCCTGCAAGGCATGAGGGTAGATAGAGAATTGTTTAGAAAATTTGAAGATAGAATAAGCATTGATGATGTAATTAAAAAAAATGTAGAACTAGGTAATTGGGAATATTTAAATGCTCATATACAGGCCGAAATTTTTAATAACCCCAATAATTATTTTACCCTCGAAAATCTGCAAAAAGCAGCAGGTATAGATCGTAAAACTAGCATTAGAGAAGTAGTAGAAAAAATATTTGGTATCATTCCAAAATTTAAATCGAAAGATGAATTGTTGGAAGAAGAATTTGATAAATTTATTTCTATTTATCCGCCTGATGAAGATGTAAACCTTAGGGCATTAAAATATTTTTTTAAGGCCTATATTGTAGATCAAGATATACGTACCATTATTGAAACCAAAGATTTTCATGCCCTACAAACCAACCCTACCCTTACTATTGAGCAGTTTAAAGCAGTAGCCACCAAATACAGAGAAGTAATACCATTGTACATAAAAGATTATATAAAATTGGAGCAGTTTGCTGCTTAAAATAAATTATGCTAGACACCCCTACTAAAAAAAGAATTGACGATTGCCGAGATATTTTGGTAGGTAAATTGCCCGACCCTAAGGCACAAATAGAGCAAATTACCATAGGCTTAATTTATAAGTTTATGGATGATATGGATAAAGAAGCCATAGCACTAGGTGGCAAAGCAAAATTTTTTTCAAACTATAACCTGCCTAACCCTGAGTTTCCAACCGATAGAAAAAAAGATACCATTGTAGCGTTTGAAAAATACGCTTGGGATAATTTATTTAATGCCCAAGTAACGGCAACTGAAATGCTCAGCTTGTACTCAGAAGCTATTATGGGTATAGATAAAAACCCCAACATACCACCCCTATTTAGAGATATTTTTAAAAACGCTTACCTCCCTTACCGTGACCCCGAAACACTAAAAATGTTTTTAAAAACCATAAGTGAGTTTGAATATACACACAGCGAAATGCTAGGCGATGCTTTTGAATACCTACTCTCCGTAATGGGCTCACAGGGCGATGCAGGGCAGTTTCGTACACCACGGCATATTATAGATTTTTTGGTGGCCATTGTTGACCCTAAAAAAACCGATACCATAATGGACCCTGCCTGTGGCACGGCAGGTTTTTTAATATCGGCCTTTAAGCACATAAAACAAAAAAATGCAAAAGGCCTTACGCCTGATGAACAAAAAAAAATTATACAAAACTTTTCGGGGTACGATATATCGCCAGATATGGTAAGGTTAAGCTTGGTAAACCTTTACCTGCATGGCTTTAACCACCCACACATATACGAGTACGATACCCTAAGCAGCGAAGAACGATGGAACGAAAGCTACGATGTAATACTGGCCAACCCACCATTTATGAGCCCCAAAGGCGGCATAAGGCCACACAAAAAATTTACCATAAGCAGCAACCGTAGTGAGGTGTTGTTTGTAGATTATATAGCCGAACACCTAAACCCAAAAGGCAGGGCAGGCATTATAGTACCCGAAGGTATAATTTTTCAAAGCGGTACGGCTTATAAGGCTTTACGAAAATTGCTGGTAGATAATTACTTGTATGCCGTGGTAAGTTTACCAGCCGGTGTGTTTAACCCATATAGCGGTGTAAAAACATCTATTTTATTAATAGATAAAACCATTGCCAAACAACATAACAACATACTTTTTATAAAAATTGATAACGATGGCTTTGGCCTAAATGCACAACGCAACGCCATAAAAGGTGGGCAGTTAGCAGAAGCCATTGCCTTAACGCATGAGTTTGTAGATACAGGGGCATTTGCAGCATCAAACATGGCACATGCAGTTACTAAAGCAGAAATTGGAAAAAATGGAGATTATAATTTGAGTGGGGAGAGGTATAAAATAATAGATTTCGTTAATTCAAATTATGAGCTAAAAAAATTATCAGATGTTTGTTCAGTAACGGCAGGCGGAACTCCAAGTCGGGATGAACTAAAGTATTGGGGTGGTACAATACCTTGGGTTGGTTCTGGTGTTTGTAAAAATTCATTTATTACTAAATCTGAAGAATTTATTACCGAAGAAGGATTAAAAAATTCATCTGCAAAATTATTAAAAGCTGGTACTTCTTTAATCGCTCTAGTAGGAGCTACTATTGGTAAAACAGGTTTTTTAAAAATTGATAGTTGTACAAACCAAAATGTTGCAGGGCTTTATCCTTTGGATAATTCTATGCTTAACGAACAGTATTTATTTTTAGCTCTTCAAAATTTGTATGACCAATTTTTAAAATTAGGTGAAGGTAAATTTAGAATGGCAAACTTATCTTTTGTTAGAAATTTAAAAATCCCTCTCCCTCCTTTATCCATACAAGAAGCAATAGTAGCCGAAATAGAAGGCTATCAAAAAATAATAGATGGTGCAAAAGCAGTGGTTGAAAATTATAAACCAAAAATTGATATTGATGAGAATTGGGAAATGGTGGAGTTGGGGGAAATTTC
>JANMAV010000205.1:0-9717 GCA_031360055.1 Ferruginibacter sp. | reverse complement strand
TTTGTAGATATTGGCACATTTGCAGAAGCTTTTAATAAAAATAGCCCAACAGGAAAATTTTTATATGATGCAGGTATACAACTTCCCTTATTTAAAAACGTGGTAAACGTTTACATTCCAATATTATACAGTAAAGTGTATAGCAATTATTTTAAAAGTACAATACTTGAAAAGCGTTTTGTAAAAAATATTTCATTTACAATTGATTTGCAGCAGGTAAAACCTTCAAAATTATTTTCTTTATTAAAAATGTAACATTGGTTATAACTATAATTGATAGTAAAAATATAGATATTTCTAAATGGGATATTTGCATTGCCAATGCCTTACACAGCAGCATATACGCCACATCAACGTATTTACAAACTATAGCTTATAATTGGGCAGCAGTTGTTTGTGGTGATTATGAAATTGTACTACCTTTTGCGTATAAAAAAAAATTTGGTATTAGTTACATTTATCAACCTGCTTTTTTGCCTACTGTTGGTTTTTTCTCATCAAAATTAATTAGTCAAGAAGTTTTAAAAAGCTGTATTGATACACTCTTTAATACTTACAAATTTGTAGATATTGTAATTGGATATCCAGTAAAAGTTCCTACAGGAAATAATAATACTGTAGTAACTCAACAAAATAATTTTGTGCTTGATATTACAAACAACTACAGCCATGTTTATCATAATTATTCAGCACATTTTACAAAGAGTTTACGAAGGTTAAAAAAACATCCATTCCAATATAGCCAAGAAGAAAATATAGAATTGGTAATGGCTTTGTATGATAACTTATACAGTACAAAAGCAAACATAAGCCAACATCAAATAGCAACTTTTATAAAACTTTGCAAATTATTGCAAGTAAACAATGAAATTGTTATTAGAAAAGTTTTGTTTAACCATGAAATGGTAGCCGTTGTTTTGTTATTAAAATACCAACATACATTTTACAATATAATATCTTGTTGCACTAAAGAAGGTAGAAGGCTAGAAGCAAATTATTTTTTATATGATAGCCTCATTAAAGAGTTTTGTGGGCAAAACCTTAAGTTAGATTTTGAAGGCTCTGATTTAGAAGGCGTAGCTTCATTTTATAAAAAAATGGGCCCAACTAATGAACCCAATACTTTTGTGCATCACAATAATTTGCACCCACTAATAAAATTATTTAAGAAGTAGTTGTAGTTTTATAATCAATAGAATCTAAAATTGATTCAGCTAAAATTAAATCAGTAGGGTTGGTAATTTTAATATTATTGGTATTGCCGTTAACTAAAGATATGTTAAGCCCAAAAGCTTCAACTACAGTAGCTTCATCAGTAAATTTATCTTTATAGTCAATACCAAAAAATGCTGGTAATATGATTTTGCTATGAAAAGCTTGAGGAGTTTGTACTAATTTAACTAGGTTTCTATCTACAGTTTCATTCCCTTTTTCTACCAACATACGTACACTATCTTTACATTCAATTACAGGCACTGCAGATCCATTTTCTAATACACAATTGTAGCAATTTTGTAATAGTTCACTATCTACAAATGGCCTTACAGCATCGTGCACAAATATTACACAATCATTATCTTTTACTTTTAGCAAGCCGTTTTGTACGGAATGAAACCTAGTTCTACCACCAACAGTTAATTCAATTCTTTCATATCCAAAAAATGCATCAATAATTTCTTGTCCGGCTGCTATATGTTCTTCGGGCAATACTAAAATAATGCTACAATCAGTAAATGTTTTTAAAAAAGTATTAATAGCATAATATAATATTGGTTTGCCTTTAAGCATTAAAAATTGCTTTGGTATATTAGTTTGCATTCTATTGCCACTACCCCCAGCTACAATTATTGCATATTTTTTCATGTATATAAATAGATTAAACTATTTTTTATTTTGTTTGTTCCTTGTTAAGGTTTTTCTTAATTTTTATATATTCCAATAATTTTTTCGCCTTTGCTATTTTGCATAGCCCTATACATGCCAGCACTATTAAACATCATAGCTACATTACCTTCTGCATCTACACCAATCATTCCACCTTCTCCTTCTATTGCTGGTAATTTTTCGTGTACTACTACATGCATAGCATCATGTAAACTCAAACCTTTATACTCCATATTGGCTGCTACATCATAAGCAGCTACGGCTTTTATGAATGGCTCACCGTGGCCAGTGCAACTAATGGCACAAGTAGTATTATTTGCATAGGTGCCAGCTCCTAAAATTGGGCTATCACCAATACGGCCATATTTTTTGTTTGTCATACCGCCAGTGCTTGTACCTGCTGCAATATTTCCTTTATCATCACAAGCTGCAGCACCAACTGTACCAAATTTTTTGTCTTTCATAAGTTCTTCCAAACCTTGGTGAGTATGGTCTAAACTGTAATTATCACTATCTCTCAAAGCTTTCCATTGATCGTACCTAAATTGAGAAAAAAAGTATTCATCAGGTTCTAATTTTACACCTTGTTTTATAGCAAAATCATTAGCGCCTTTACCACTTAAAAATACGTGGTTGCTATTTTTCATAACTTCAGTTGCTAATTCAATAGGGTTACGTACATTTCGTACACCAGCTACCGCTCCTGCTTCTCTATTAATACCATCCATAATGGCGGCATCCATTTCTTGTACTCCTTTTTTTGTAAATACAGATCCTCTTCCTGCATTAAATAATAAATTATCTTCTAACACCACAATGGCAGCTTTTACAGCATTTACTGCTGTTCCACCTTCCTCCAATACAGCATAACCTGCACTCAATGCATCATCTAAGCCTTTGGTGTAAGCTGTCTCTAGCTCAGGGGTCATATCTTCTTTAAGAATAGTACCTGCACCACCATGTATTACTAATGAAAATGTTTGCATATTTATTTGTTTTATGAGCAGCCAAAAGTATTTATTTTAATTTCTTTAGCATAATTTAATTTAAAATATGTATTGATTTATTTTGATATATACGCAATATTATTATGATAAGTTGAACAGGTATGTGCCAAGTACATAATCATTTTATTTTTATATTATTGAAATCATTTTTTGAAACAAATTTTTAATTGCTATATAACAATATTGATGGTTTTACAAACAATAACATGAAATCAGTACTCAAAAAAAATCTTTTTATACCTTTACAACTTAAAATTAAAAATATGAGTGTAGTTAGTATTTTAAGAGGTACAGGTGTGGCCATTATTACTCCATTTAATGCACAACAAGCTGTAGATTATGCAGCACTTTCTACATTAATAGATCATGTAATAAATGGTGGTGTACAGTACATTGTAACCCTTGGTACTACTGGCGAAACTCCTGTGCTAACTACAGCAGAGAAAAAAGAAATTATACATTTTACGCAAAAATATATTGCCAATAGGGTACCCATGATAGTGGGTATTGGAGGCAATGATACAAATGCAGTTGTACATGAATTACAAACATATCCTTTACATGGAGCTGCAGCCATTTTGAGTGCAAGCCCTAGTTACAATAAACCATCGCAAGAGGGTATTTTTCAACATTATAAAGCCATAGCTGCAGCAAGCCCAAAACCAATAATTTTGTATAACGTACCAGGCCGTACTGGCCGAAATATGACAGCACCTACTACTTTAAGAATTGCAAATGAACTGCCCAATATTATTGGCATAAAAGAAGCCAGTGGCGATATGCAACAATGTATAGAAATATTAAAAGATAGGCCCAATAATTTTGCCGTTGTAAGTGGTGATGATGCTTTGGCTTTACCACAAATAGCCTGTGGTATGGAAGGCGTTATCAGTGTAGCAGCGAATGTATTTCCTACAACTTTTTGTAACATGGTGCAACATGCTTTAGCTAGTAATTTTGTTGATGCCCGTATGTTAAATAATAGTTTACTTGAAGCATACAACCTCATGTTTGCTGAAAATAATCCTGCTGGTGCCAAAGCTTTTTTACATGAGCTTGGTATTATGGAAAACGTACTACGCCTACCATCAGTACCTTTGAGTGCAGAATTACATCAAGCTATAAAAAAATATTTATCCTTACAAACTGTTTCTTAAAAAATGTAATTTGTGTAAACAGTAATTGTTTATTTGTAGGTAAAATAATGCATGTAAATAATTAACAAAAAGATTATTTTTTGGCAGGTAATATAAAATTCTTGTGCTATTTACTAGTTATTGATGTTTGGTATCTAATAAAGAGAACAGTAAATTTGAAAATGACCACCCCACCTTTGAAAGCCATCTTTTTTACCCATAAAAAACACGACAATTTTTGTGAAAAATTAAATCACAATTTGAAAATTATTTAAATCAATAAAAAAAAATTATATTTATAGCTACTTAGTAAACGCCAATTTAAATATGCTACACACACAAACAATTAAAAAATTATTGCTGCAATGCTTGCCATTTTTTTTGTGCCTATTGGTTCAAAACAGCAATGCACAAACCAATTTAAAAGAAGTAGGTAACATACAATCAGCTACCATAAAAGGTCAAAATATTAATATTAAAACAGATGCTGCTTTTGTAGATGTTACAGTGTATAGCCCTAATATTATTAGAATTAGAATGGATAAGCAGCCACTGAAAAAAGATTTTTCTTACGCTGTCATAACTGAGCCAATACCTACAAAAACCACCATTACCCAAACAGCTACAGAGGTAACCATTATTACTGATTCATTAAAAGCAATTTTTACAAAAAAACCTTATGCAGTAACGTTTTACAACAACGCTGGTATGATAATTAGTGAAGATGAAAAAGGCCTTACCACATCGTGGATAAATGAAGAAGTAACCACGTACAAAAAAATGCAAGATGGGGAACGTTTTATTGGCCTTGGTGAAAAAACTGGCGATTTAGACAGAAAAGGAAATGGATATACCAACTGGAATACGGATGCTTATGGCTACAGTACAGGGCAAGACCCTATTTACAGCACAATTCCATTTTACATAGGCATACACCACAACAGCAACTATGGTATTTTTATGGACAATACGTTTCAATCAGATTTTAATTTTGGAGCAAGTAACGATAGGTTTTCTTCATTTGCAGCTCGTGGCGGTGAAATGAATTATTATTTTATTTACCACACCTCAGTTGCAGATATTATAAAATCATATACTGCACTTACTGGCCGTATGAAGCTGCCACCATTGTGGAGTTTAGGTTACCAACAAAACAGATATAGCTATTACCCAGATACTGAAGTTTTAAGAATTGCTCAAACCCTAAGGGAGAAAAAAATACCTGCTGATGGTATTACTTTAGATATCCACTACATGGATAAATACCAATTATTTACATGGAACAAAGAGCGTTTTCCAAACCCAAAAGGCTTAACTGATAAGTTAAAAGAAATGGGCTTTAAAACAACCGTGATAGTTGACCCCGGTATAAAAGTAGTACCAGGTGCTGCTGCATTTGATAGAGGCTTAAAAGCAGATGCCTACATAAAGTATAGCGATGGCAAATATTATACAGGGCAAGTATGGCCGGGATGGTGCCATTTTACCGATTATACATCAAACAATGGAAGAAACTTTTGGCGTAGTGAAATGAAGTTTTTTGTAGATAATGGCGTAAGTGGCGTATGGAACGACATGAATGAAATAGCTACATGGGGGCAAAAAATGCCAAGTAATGTAATTTTTGATTTTGAAGGCAGAAAAGCCACACATTTAGAAGCACATAATGTTTATGGTTCATTAATGGCACGTACTAGTTACGAAGGGTACAGAGCAATTTCTACTGAAAGGCCATTCGTACTTACTAGAGCAGGTTATGCAGGGTTACAGCGTTTTAGTGCCATTTGGACGGGGGATAATAGATCAGAAGATGGACACATGATGGCTGGGGTAAGGCTAATAAATAGTCTTGGCTTAAGCGGTGTTTCATTTACAGGTATGGATGTGGGAGGCTTTACTGGCAACCCCTCAATTGGATTATATAATAGATGGGTACAGCTTGGTGCATTTATACCATATTTTAGAAACCACACTGGCATAAATTCTAAAAGCAGTGAGCCTTGGGCTTATGGAGAAGAAGTAACAGAAATAGCTCGGAATTACATAAGCCTTAGGTATAAACTTTTGCCATACATATACAGTAGTTTTTACGAAAGTACACAAACTGGTATGCCAGTAAATAGATCATTAGCTATAGATTATACGTACGATAATAATATTTACAATTGGTGGAGCCAAAATCAGTTTATGTTTGGCCAGGGCATAATGGTATGCCCAATGGAGAGTGGTAAAGATTTTGCAAAAATATATTTACCAAAAGCAAATTGGTATGATATGTACAGTGATGAAATGCATAAAGGGGGTACTGAAAAAACAATTGAGTTAACCATGCAAAAACTGCCTGTGTTCATAAAAGAAAGTAGCATCATACCTATGCAAACATTAGTACAATCTACCAGCATAGCACCTTCTGATACTTTATTGGTGCACCTGTACAAAGGTAGCCAACCAAATACTTTTGTTTATTATGAAGATGATGGTAAAACTTTTGACTACGAAAAAGGAATGTTTTACAAAAGAAACATCATGTATAACCCAACTAATAACCAATTAACTTTTGATGCAGTTGATGGTAAATTAAATAGTAAGTTTAATAATATTGCTGTAATACTACATGGCTTTAATACCATTAATACGCTACAAGTAAATGGTGCCAACAGTAGTATTTTTCAAACCAATACTTCATTTTTAAATTCAATATCTCAGTTTGATCCACAAGGCTCAGAAAAAGTAGCTGACGGTAGTAAAACACAAACAACTATATTTAAAAATACCAATAGTAAAATAACTATTCAGTTGTAAAATTTTTCAATCTTAATAGCCCTATTGCTTTACCTTTTTTGGATATTGCAATGGGGCATTTTTAAACTTAATAATATGATTTTTGTATTTTAACAAACAAAAAAAATGGTAATATAAATTTTAAACCTTTCAGCAATCTGCTCTCGTTTTATCACTGAACCAGCTGCCAACTACCAACTGCCAACCACCAACTGCCACCAACCACCTGCTCACCCCCCCACAAAAGGCCATTCATTTTTAACCTTTGCCTTTACAAAATATACTATTAGCCCACTAACCAATACAATAGCAAAACTTGCCACAACAGCTGTGCCTGTAGCTATAAAAACATAAATCCACATCATAATAGCAAGTAAAATAGGTATTGGATACAAAATCATTTTAAAAGGTAAATTAGCTGTGCCTTCTCGTTTGCGTAAAACCATAAGGCCAACTGCTTGGCCAATAAATTGAACCATTATTCTCATAGCTAAAATGCCACTTATTACATCAGTCATTTTAAATAATTGGCTAAAAATTAAGGCTATTCCACCAAGCACTAATAACGATGTTGTAGGAAATTTTTTTGTTGGATGTTCATTTGCAAACATTTTAAAAAAGGCACCATCTTTTGCTGCAGCATAGGGCACCCTACTATAACCAAGCATTACAGCAAATAAGGAAGCAAGTGCTACCCATAAAATCATTATAGTTACACCAATAGCTGCTTTGTGGCCATATAGCCTTTCAATAAAAGTACTAACCACATAATTATTTTTACCTGCTTTTTGCCAAGCACTTATTTCTTGCCAAGGTATTACACTCGTTACACTAACATTCATTGCTAAGTACAACATGGCAATGGCAAGTATAGAAATAAACATGCTTTTGGGAATGTTAGTACCAGGATTTTTTATTTCGCCACCTAGGTGGCAAACATTGTAATAACCCAAATAACTGTAAATAGTTTTTACACAGCCTTGTCCAAAAAAAACAGAAAAAAGTACATTTAAATTAAAATTAGTTTGAGCAAATGTAATAGGCTCAAAAAAATTGCCATGGCTTATACCACCAAATATTATCCAGCCTAAAGTACCTACAACACCTAGCCATAATAACACTCCAATTTTCCCTATGCTTTCTATTTTACGATACAATAAATAGGTTACGAATATAATTACGGTACCACTAACAGCTTTTTGCAAATTACTATTGAGTGGTATTAAATAAGTAGCATATTGTGCAAAGCCAATTGCTGCTGATGCAGCTACTAATGGGGCTTGTATTATGGTTTGCCAAACATATAAAAAGCTCATCATTTTGCCTGGTCCTTTTTCACCATAAGTTACTTTTAAAAAATTATAGCTGCCGCCGGCTAGTGGGTATGCAGCCCCTAACTCACTCCATATCATAGCATCAAATAATGATAATATTGCACCTGCCACCCAAGCCCACAAATACATGCCGCCAATTAAACCAATTACAATAGGCATGGTAATAAATGGGCCAATACCCACCATATCAATCATATTTATTACTGTGCTTTGAAACAAACCGAGGCTACGGTTTTGCGTACTTGTATTTGCCATGCGTTGAAGGTACAAAGGGCTTAGCTAACTATAAAAAATTAAAAATTATTTACAAACAAAGGAGCTTAATCTTTCAAAAAAAATTCACCTAAACCACACCTTCTAAATAGTGGTTCTTAATTCCAAATATTTCTTTTAATGCTTTCACCTTTTGCATATTCTCTTCAAATTTGGTTTGAGTAAATTCAGTTTTTACGGCAGCTATCATTACATTTTTTGGAGTATGTTCAGCTTCAATAAAATCAAATACTTTGCTTTGGTAACCGTAGGCTTCTAATATTAAAGATCGAATGGTATCGGTAACCATTTCGGCTTGTCGTTCTAATAAAATACCATGTTGGGTAATGTGTTGTATGGCATTAGTGGGAGCTATTTGTTTACGTATTTGTTTATGGCAACATGGGGCTACAATTATGTATTGTGCAGAAGCTTTAATGCCCTTTGCAATAGCATCGTCAGTGGCAGTATCACATGCATGTAGTGCTATCAGCATATCTGTGCTTGGCAATGTATAGTTGGTGATTTCTCCTTGTATAAATTGTAAATTACTATACTGCGATAGGGCTGCAATGGTATTACATTTTTCTACTAAATCATTTCTCTGCTCAATACCAGTAATTGCAACAGTATTATTTTTTTGTTTTAAAAATTCAAATAAAGCAAAAGTTAAGTAACCCTTTCCGCTACCCATATCAACAACAGTAAAATTATTTTTAATGGGCTGGTTTTTTATTATCCCTTCAATAATTTCAACATAGCGGTTTATTTGTTTAAACTTATGTTGCATTTCTTTTTTTACAACACCTTCGGTAGATGTGATACCGAGTTGTTGCAAATAAACTGCCTGGCTATTAATAATCCGAAGCTTTTGTTTATCGTGTTGTAAATTTGGTAGGGCTATATTATCGGCTTCATTTTTTACTATTAATTTCTCTACTTCATTTCTACTTTGTGAGTAATACATTTTTTGGGTAGCTGTAAATATATCAGCATTAAAAAATTTAGTTCTTAATAAATTTTGAATCTCTATAATGGCTTCTGCAACATGGTAATTTTTAGTAACATCATTAGTTTTATTTCTGTAAACAAAATGTAACATTAGCTCATTTTTGAGTAAAATTGGTTTTACAAAAACATTGTTTAACGCTGCATTTTTATCTCTTTTATCACCAACAGTAAGTTTTATAAAATTATTATTTGTAATGGCATTTTCTAATTGTGCAATTAAATTTTGAAGTTTGGTCATTGTGTAATATTGTTTGTATAAAAGCAAAACTATTGCAACAAAATTAGAGTTTAAAAAAATCAATTAAAGATTTT
>JANMAV010000170.1:0-4084 GCA_031360055.1 Ferruginibacter sp. | reverse complement strand
AGGATAAAATAATAACTGCAACGATGAATAATGAAACAACAGCAGCAATTACCATTTTGGGGAAAGCAATTACTCTTTGTAAAGTTTTTGAATAGGCATTTGTAATGCTGTCCATTATTTTGTCTGAAATATTTTTTTTGTTGCTTATTTTTTTATTAAGAAACAAAGCACTTATCATTGGAATGTAAGTAAGCGATAAAATAAAAGCACCTAATAAAGCAAAGGCAACTGTTTGTGCCATTGGCTTAAACATTTTTCCTTCTATACCTTGCAATGTGAAAATAGGAATGTACACCACCAAAATAATTATTTGCCCAAACACTGCACTGTTCATCATTTTACTGGCACTATATTTTACCTGTTCATCCATTTGGGCAGTATTTAATTTCAACAAGTCATTACTTTTTTTATTGTGCGTTAATTGATGCAATACAGCTTCCACAATAATTACTGCACCGTCCACAATCAAACCAAAATCTAATGCACCCAAACTCATCAGGTTTCCACTTACACCAAATAAATTCATCATTATTACTGCAAACAACATTGCCAACGGTATAACAGAAGCTACAATTAAACCTGCCCTGAAATTTCCTAAGAACAGCACTAAAACAAATATTACAATTAATGCACCTTCAATTAAATTTTTGCCTACCGTGTTTATGGAATTGTTTACCATTTTTGTACGGTCTAAAAAAGGCTCAATCACCACACCTTCGGGCAATGTTTTTTTAATTTGCTCAATGCGTTCTTTTATATTTTGGATAACGATATTACTGTTTGCACCTTTCAGCATCATTACAACTGCACCCGATACTTCGCCTTTTCCATTGTAAGTCATAGCACCGTAACGAATAGCACTGCCTATTCTCACTTCGGCTACATCCCTTATAAACAGTGGGCTACCGCCTTTTGTATTTTTTACGAAAATGTCTTTGATGTTGTCAATATTGTTTATCAAACCTTCGCTGCGTATGTACAAAACTGTGGGACCTTTTTCAATATATGCACCACCTGTATTTTGATTGTTTTTTTCCACTGCTTCAAAAACATCAGCAACGGTAATATTGTACGATTGTAATTTGTTGGGGTCAATGGCAATTTCATATTGCTTTAATTTTCCACCAAAGCTGCTTACTTCGGCAACACCTTCTACACCTAATAATTGACGGCGAACTATCCAATCTTGTATGGTTCGAAGTTCAGTTGCATCATACTTTTTTTCATAGCCTATTTTTGCCCTTACTGCATACTGGTATATTTCGCCTAAGCCTGTTGTTACAGGTGCTAAAAATGGTGTGCCAATGCCTTTGGGTATTTGGTCTTTTACGGCACTCAATCTTTCTGTTACTTGTTGTCTTGCCCAATACACATCGGTTGCATCACTAAACACAATCGTAACAACCGACAAACCAAACCGTGAAAAACTTCTGATTTCTTTTAAGCCTGGGATATTGCTGTTGGCTTGCTCAATGGGAAAGGTGATTAGCCGTTCAATATCGGTAGCACCCAACGAAGGGGCAGAGGTTATTACCTGCACTTGATTGTCGGTAATGTCTGGCACGGCATCAATAGGCAGTTTTGTAAATTGATAACTGCCATAGCCAATAAGGGCAATGATAAACAAACCAACTATGAGTTTATTTTTTATAGAAAACGCTATGATTTTATTAAGCATACTTAGTTAGATTAATGAAACAGGCACAATAAACAATTAGCAAAATGATTGCTTACTGTTTAATGCAAATAATGAGTATGAAAAGTTGATTAACCTAACTTCGGCGGTTGCCAAATGTTTCCAAATGATTTGGAAGTATAATGTTGCTCTGTGTATGAGGCAACGTTTTTTGCAGAAATAATAGTAGTGGTATGTAATGCAAAAACTGTTTGCTGAACAAATGCAATGACTGTATTTATGGAATTGCAGTCAGTGGTTTTAAAAGGTAAATTTTGATGGTTATTTTTTGCATTATCAGAATGATTGTCTTTTTCAATGTAATGCTTTTTCAAGAAATTTATAAAACTAATACCATATTCATCATCGTTCTTATCATCTTGATGTTCTAAATAATGATGGATGAGGATCGGCAATTTCAATAGCTGTCCTATTTCTGTGTTAGCACACAAAAAGATGGAAAGAAATGATATGGCGATTAGTTTTTTCAACAAGTAGCAAATATAATGATAAAGTTTTTTAATAGCTCTATATGCAGTAAATTGAAAAAAAGAAGGCTGAAAAAAGAAACCATAGCCAGGCGGTTTTATTTTTCTTTATTCTTTGGGGAGTTGGAGGGCTGTCTGCCCGAATTGAAAGACTGTTTCCCGTGTGTTGGCAATTGCAGCTCTTTTGCAAGGTTATCTTCTCTGAGGTGGGTTCTTGCGCCTAACTATCTGCCTAACTTGCTGAGTTTGTTTGTTAGAGGCGTTGTAATATCAAGTTTTTGTGTTGGGGCGGTAAAAGTATATGTCTGAATAAAAAATGTATCATTCTACTGTACAGTACTTTTGACAGTCTGTGAACAAAAAGTTCTGGTCTGTACGGTAATAGTGTCAAGTTGTATGCAAATATTATTTGTCTGTAAATGACAACTATTTGTCTGTAAGTAAAAATTACAAGTCGGGGTAGTAATTTTATAGAATTGGTTTATGAAAATATTCAGTCGGGTAGGTTGGTTTTAAAACTTAGAGAGTGTATAACTACTCAATTTTATAAAAATATTTATCCTTTACATTTGCAAATTTTAGTCTGCTTACTTGTTTGATTTGTGAGCTTTGTACACCTAAAATTGATTTTATATATTTCTTTACTCCCAACACTGTGTGTAATAAATCTGGCAAATGACTTTACAAAGTTTTGTTGCAATTTATTCTTGCATTGCTCCAATAGGTAAAGCCTTTTATTAAATCGATATTGGAGGTTTTAAAGTGTTTAACTTGGTTTGAAGTGTCATAGTATTTAACTTAGTTTGTAGCTGGCATCTTGTAAAACGCTTTAGATCAGTTTTGGAACGAAATGGTCTATTAAACTATCAAAACTCAGTTAATTAATACAAATTATTTTTGTATGTTTATTTTGGGGCATTGGGGTTGGCTGCTATTGTTGGTTTTTTTGTATCGCCGTTTGGTTTTGCACTTTGTATTTATCGGTTAATGGTTTTGCATTCACAACCGCTAATGCTGTTGCACCTGATAAGCACAAGGCGGTTACAATTTTTATAGCCAACGGTTTTAAATCTTTAATACCAACTGCCTTGCATTAGTAGCATTGTCAAAACCTATCTTGTTGATTTTTACTTGTTGTATAGTTGATTTTTGTAGCTGTTTTGTAAGTCTTTCAATTTTGCAATTGGGTAAATAATAATTGATACTTGAAAATTTTTTATCATTACCCTACAAAAAAAGGATTATTGTATATATTTTACCAATGAAACTTTAATGTGGCAATTTTTCTCTTACCAAGCCATATACCCAAGTACCAAATATTGCATTTGATAATGTAACAACAATTACAGAAACTCCTGTACCTATTTGTGCATAAAGTGGGCCTGGGCAAGCGCCTGTAACAGCCCAACCCAAACCAAACAATAAGCCACCAAAAATTTGTTCTTTATCATGTTCTTTATTTTGAATAATTATTTCATCGCCTCCCAAAACTTTTATTTTAAACTTTTTAATTATGAAAATAGATAGCATTCCTACTGCAACAGCACTTCCTATTACACCATACATATGAAACGATTGCAATCGAAACATTTCCTGTATGCGATACCAACTTATTATTTCAGCTTTTACAAATACAATTCCAAAGGCTATTCCTAAAACTAAATATTTTAAATTTTTCAATTTGACTATTTTTATAAAGAAAGAATAAATGGTAAAATAAAATTTGCCATAATAAAACCACCTGCCATAAAACAACAAGTAGCTACTAGCATGGCAACTGCATGTCTTGTCCTGAAATAGGTTGACTCTTTTTTTTGTTTAAAAATAGGTCAAAGTATCAAATTACGGGAGAAGCATTGATAAGTTTTTTAAATTAAATCCCAAGGGGGATTTAAAAAACTTATCAACACTTCACCCGTTT
>JANMAV010000169.1:0-1879 GCA_031360055.1 Ferruginibacter sp. | reverse complement strand
ATTGTATGATTAGTTTGTTTTTACTATACCAAATGTTACTGGTTTAATATTATCTACAGTTAAACGTATAAAATATGATGCTGCAGCCAAATTAGCTTTACTAAATGATACATAATAATCACCTTTAGCTTTTTTACCTTCATCAATAGTTGCTACTTTTCTACCAATATTATCTAACACTTCTATTTTAACATTACTAGCATCTTCACTAATTTTATAATGAATTGTTGTACTAGTTTTAAATGGGCTTGGAAAAGCAGAAATAGCAATTGGTAATGCACCAATACCTAAACCAAAAACATTACTTTTTGGTCCAACATATGCAGCGCCTCTATACCCTCTCCATGGAGTTTGAACAAAAGGAAAAGCTGCTTTCATTGTGGTATCATTTTTACCAACACCTTCTTTAAATGAAATAGTTTTTACTAATTGTGGAGTTACAGGGCTATTACCTGGTGCAGGCACATAATCATCGTACCACAAACCAATAGCAGCTAATACTACACCACCAACAGCTTGTAATTCAATAGTTGTTACATCATCTTCCAACCTTCTACCATTTGGAAAACCATCCATGTTAGGAATATTTTGTAGTGCCGCTGAACCATTAAATCTAGCATCTGTAAGGCCTAACACTGCAGCGTATACCAAACCAAGATTATTAAAATCTGCACTAGTACGAGGGGTTGCAGGTACAGCCATATTTAGTCTTAAATAATCACCAAGGGTTGGTAAAAAGTTGTTTATAAATGGCTTACCAGCTGCAAGTGGGTTACCAACGGGCTTACCAGTAGCCAATTGATACGGACGTAAGTTTGGCACACCAGTATAAAATATTGGTAATAAATCAACAGCTCGTGGACTCATATTATCTGGCAATAAAATTGAACCAAAATTAGCTTCAGATAATGCTGTGCCATCTAATGCAGGACTATTTTTAAGTGGAAATAAACCTGGCTTACCGTTTCTAAAATCAAAACTGCCTAAAGATGCTTTTTGAATTCTCAAATCAGCTAATCCCATAACTGCACCGCCAAATTGACTATCATCCATATACAAAGCCAACTCAGGATTTTTAAAGTATTGTGCAAATTGTAAATCATTTGCTGGTGATGTAGCGTTCCACTTATCTTTTGCAGCAAGAGGAATAACAGCTTCGTTAGTTAAAGGCATACCTAAACGAGAAACTTGTATCCATGCACCAGATGTTGCTGGTTTATTTCCGCTAGCTGTGTTATCTAGAGTTGTAATGGCTTGGCGACTAGCATTTGCATATACACCAATTATATACTCTGGGTCTAAAATGTTTGCAGCTTGTGCAATTGTTTTACCAGTTTTTTGTAATACAGTTACCGGAACTTCCAAAGCAATTGTATGGCAGTTTTGTTTTGCCAAACCATCTCTAGCACCCTGACTAATTTTTCTAAAACCACCTACATCAAATGCACCACCTAAATCAACAAAGAAAGGATCATCAATTGGACCACAAAAAACTCTTTCGCCTGTAGTTGAGGTAGAGATAGCTGCAGTCATTAATGCATTATAATCAGTAGCACCTAATCCTACACCACTTTCAATGGTACGAGGGCCAATGTTATTTGGAGGTACAACGCCATTAGTTACAATAGCTGTAAATGTAGTACCACCATTAATACTTCTTTCGCAAGTATAAGTTGTTTTAATGTTTTGCTTACCTAAGCGTACATTAAAAAATGTAGATCCATCTTCATTTACGCTTTTAAATGTAAAGCGATAAATAATATCATCACCAGCAGTTGCTGTGTTATTATCTACGTGTATTTCATAGCGTATATTTTCACCAAACGTATACCAGTTAGGGCCTCCAGCTAATATTGGTCCACGTTCTATTGATACTCCG
>JANMAV010000266.1:0-6271 GCA_031360055.1 Ferruginibacter sp. | reverse complement strand
GGTTATGGCGATGGAGATGAAGCAACGGTAGTACAAGCTTGTGCTACAAGCCCATCTACTACATGTACAAGCAAATATATTACAACATACTTTCGTAAAACTTTCAACATTATCAACACAGGTGCATTTGGAGGATTTACATTTAATTTAAAAAGAGATGATGGAGCTGTAGTGTATGTAAATGGTACAGAAATTTATAGATCTAATATGCATACAGGTGCAGTAAACACTAATACCCTTGCCCTAACTGCTGCTGCAGATGATGGCAATGGCATACAAACAAATACATTTACAATAGCTAACAGTAAACTAGTAAATGGTAGTAATGTTATAGCAGTAGAAATTCATCAAAATGCAACAAGTAGTAGCGATATTAGTTTTGATATGGAATTGATTGCTAGCCCAAATATTCCTATACTTACTCGTGGCCCTTATCAGCAAGTACTTACAGAGCAAGGAGTAACCTTAAGGTGGAGAACAAACTTACCTGCTACCAGTAAAGTTAATTATGGAGTAGATAGTTTAGTACTTAGTGATAGTGTACATATAGCCGGTGTAAGAACGGAGCATGAAGTAACCATTACTGGATTACAACCCTACACAAAATACTATTATAGCATTGGCAATAGCGTTGGCAAACTTCAAGGCGATGGTAAAAATTATTTTAGAACTGCACCCATAAAAGGTACTGAAGGAAAGTATACATTTTTTGTAACGGGAGATTGTGGTAACAATAGCACTAACCAAAAAAATGTTTTAAACAGGTATAATAGTTATATAGGTAATAACCAAACTGATGGTTGGCTTTTGTTGGGAGACAATGCTTACAGCAGTGGTACTGATGCTGAGTTTACTGCTGAATTTTTTAATATTTATCAAAGTACCATTATGAAAAATGCCATTTTGTGGCCTGCACCTGGCAATCATGATTATGAAAATGGTAGTCCTCTTCGTCAAAATGATCATGCCATGCCATATTATGATATGTTTACCATGCCTACACAAGCTCAAAGTGGTGGTGTACCTTCAAATACTGAAGCGTATTACTCATACGATTATGGTAATGTGCATTTTTTATCGTTAGATAGTTATGGTAAAGAAAATAGTGCAACAAGGATGTATGATACTTTGGGTGCACAAGTAACTTGGATAAAGCAAGATTTAGCTGCAAATACTTTACCCTTTGTAATTGCATATTGGCACCACCCACCATACACAATGGGTAGCCACAACTCAGATACTGAAACTGAGCTTGTGCTGATAAGACAAAATTTTATAAAAATTTTAGAAAGATATGGCGTAGATATGATAATGTGTGGCCATAGCCACGATTATGAAAGGAGCAAATTAATAAATGGTCACTATGGGCTTGAAGCCACTTTTGACCCAGCGACTATGAACGTTAGCCAATCTACAGGAAGGTATGATGGTGCAGCAAATTCCTGCACTTATATTAAAGATTCTACATCAAAAAAAGTAGGTACAATTTATGTTTTATCTGGCTCGGCAGGGCAGTTAGGTGGTACACAAACGAGTTTTCCTCATGCTGCCATGACGTATAGTGATGCTACAAACGGAGGCTCATTTGTAATAACAGTTGAAGGTAATAGAATGGATGCAAAATGGCTTTGTGCAGATGGTGTTATTAGAGATCAATTTACGTTGATAAAAGAAACAAATAAAAAATCTACAGTTAACGTTCCAACTAACGATTCTGTAACATTAACAGCATCGTGGGTAGGGCAATATAGGTGGCAAGGCCGTACAGATACTACAAAAAGTATTAGCGTAAAAGCAGTAAACCTAACCGAAACATTTTTAGTAAAAGATGCTCAGCAATGTGTAGCCGATACTTTTATTGTAAATGCAATTACTGTACTTCCTGTACAATTTACAAAGTTTACCGGTGTAAAAAATGGCAGCAGCAATTTGCTTAATTGGGCTACCAGTACTGAAAACAATAACAATTACTTTTTAGTGCAAAGAAGTATAGATGCTATTAACTTTACTACAATTGGTAAGGTTGTAAGTAAAGCCACAAACGGTAACAGCAGCAGTATTTTAGAGTATAATTTTGTTGATGATAAACCAGTTGCTGGTAAAAATTATTATCGCTTACAACAAGTAGATGTAAGTAATAGATCAGTAAATAGTGAGATAATAAAATTAATAAGTACAAGTAATGGGTTTTTATCAATATACCCAAACCCTGCAAAAAATAATGTTACAGTACAAGTATACATTGAACCCAAAAATGATGTAACAATAGTTGTTTTAGATGCTGCTGGTAAAAAAATGAAAAGCCAAACTTCAAAAAACATTTACGGCAATAATAGCATAGTTGTAGATGTAAATGATTTAAAAGCTGGGTTGTATATTGTACAAATATTTGCTGGCACAAATTTGATACACAATGAAAAAATAAGTAAAATCAATTAATATAAATAGTTACACCCACTACATCTAAACCAATAAGAAGTAGTGGGTGTTTTGTAATACATGCGTAAAAAATATATAACCATATCAATATTAATTACCTGCATTAGCATATTTAGTATTGCTATGAAGGATAAAAAAAATACTGCGTTAGAAAACATTAGACCGTATATTTTATTACAAATTGATAGTACAATAGTAGCACTACAAAGCATGCAAAACTTACATAATTTGCAGGAGCTTAAAGCCAATTATAAAGAAGCTAGAAAATATTATAAGCACATTGAATTTTTTGTTGAATACAACTCAAATGTTGAGGCTAAGTACAATATAAATGGAGCTTTAGTGCCAAAATTTGATCAAGAATATGGCAATGAAACAAAATACCCAAATGGTTTTCAAAAGATAGAAGAAATTATTTTCTCAGCAACCCAACCATTAATAAATAATGTGGAGCTAAAGAATAATTTAAATAACCTTACCAATGCTTTTATAAGTTTAAAAAATTACTATAGTAGTATTTTGTTAGATGATGAACTATTGGCCGAAATGATGCAAGTACAATTGTATAGAATTGTAGCCTTAAACTTAAATGGGTACGATGCTACCATAAGTAAAGCAGGCATAACAGAATCTGTAGATTGCTTAATGGGTTTACAACAAGTACTAAAGGCATTTACACCTACCAATGTAACAGAAATTAATTTATCAAATGCTGTGTATAATGAGTTAGAAAAGGCTATTTCTACACTCTTAAAAAACAAAGATTACGATAGTTTTGAGAGATTACCATTTATTGCAAATTGCATGAACCCTTTAAATAAGGGGATAATTTTATGGCACAATGCAACTGGTATGCCTTGGAGCAGCAGAAAACAAGCACTAAACTTACAGCAGCCATATTTATTTACAGAGGCTGCACTCAACAAAAACTATTTCAGTATTTATTTTAATGACACTGCTAATCAAAATTTACAAGCACAACTTGGTAAAAAAATATTTTTCGATAAAAGCTTTTCTGCCAACAAAAAAATTGCATGTTCTAGCTGCCATCAACCTAATAAAACTTTTACAGATGGGCTACAAAAAGCTGTAGGGTTAGATAATGAGTTGCTTACAAGAAATACCCCAACATTATGGAATGTAATATATCAAAAAGCATTTTTTGCTGATGGAAGAGCCTATCAATTAGAACAACAAAGTGCTGATGTGCTGCACAATGCGTTAGAAATGGGGGTAAACATTACCAACACAATTTACAGCCTTCAAAAAAATAAAATCTATAAAAATTTATTTTATACAGCTTTTAGAGGCACTGCAGATACCGCTATTACTGAGTATGGTTTTTATAAAGCCATTGCTGCATACGAAAAAACACTAGTAAATTTAAACAAGCCTTTTGATAAATTTTTACAAGGCAATAATAATGCTTTAACAAAAGCACAAATAAATGGATACAATCTTTTTGCTGGTAAAGCATTGTGTGGTTCCTGCCATTTTATGCCTTTGTTTAATGGTACAGTTCCTCCATTTTTTAATGATAGTGAATTTGAAATAATTGGCACCCCTGCTACTGTAAACTGCACTAAGATAGATGATGATGAAGGTAGGTATACAATAACTAAAGCAGCAGTACAACGCTTTGGTTTTAAAACGCCTAGTTTGCGTAACATAGCAAATACAGCCCCTTATATGCACAATGGTGTATTTAACACATTGGAGCAAGTTGTAGAGTTTTATCATAAAGGTGGTGGCCAAGGATTTGGATATGCTGTACCCAACCAAACGTTACCCTTTGATTCGTTACAACTAAACCAGCATGAAAAAAAAGATATTATAGCCTTTTTAAAAACACTTTAATTTTATAGAACGCCTATAAAACTTTTGTATTTTTGTAAAATGATACAAAAAATTTGCGTTGCTGGTGCTGGCACTATGGGTAGCGGCATAGCACTTACTGCAGCACAATTTAATTATATTACTATTTTGTTTGATACCAATGCTGCAGGCATTGAAAAAGCAAAGATTTCTATAAAAGAAAATCTTGATTTTTTAGTATCAAAACAAAAAATAACCACACAGCAACATAGCGACATTTTTAGTAGAATAACTTTTACTACAAATATTGAGGAATGTATTGCAGATGTGATTATTGAAGCAATCATAGAAAATATTGAAATAAAAAAAACCTTATATCTCACACTAGCAAGCATAAATAAACCCACTACAATTTTAGCAAGCAATACATCCTCTTTATCTATTACTGCTATACAAAAAGATATTCCAAACCCACAAAGAGTGGCAGGAATGCATTTTTTTAACCCAGCACACATTATGAAATTGGTAGAAGTTGTGGCTGGAGAATACAGCACTGATGAAACGATAGAAAACTTAGTAAGCTTGTGCAAAACCATGCAAAAACAAGCCGTTATTTGTAAAGATGCTCCTGGCTTTATTGTAAATAGAGTAGCCCGTCATTACTATTTACAAACAATGGATTATGTAATGGCCAATAATGCAAACATTGCTGATGTAGATGCCTTAATGGAAAACGCAGGCTTTAAAATGGGGCCATTTAAATTAATGGATTTAATTGGTATGGATATAAATTTAGCAGTATCACAATCGCTTTACGAAGCATTTGATAACAATCCAAGATTTGAACCTGCTACCCTGCAAAAACAAAAAGTAGCTCAAGGAAAATTAGGCAAAAAAACTGGCGAAGGCTTTTACACCTATCCTAAAAAAACTGTGATATGATTTTAGTTACTGGTGGCGCTGGTTTGCTAGGGCATACCCTTATTAATAAATTGCTTGAGCAAAATAAAAAAGTAGTAGCAATAACCAACAACAGCACAATTACTATTGCTCACCCTAACCTCACTATTTTACAAGTTGATATTTTAGATGTATGTGCTTTAGATGAAGTAATGCAAAATATAAGCACTGTATACCATTGTGCAGGTTTAGTTTCATTTAACCCAGCCGATGAAAAAAAGTTATTTTCAATAAATGTAGAAGGCACTGCTAATGTAGTAAATGCAGCATTACAAAATGCTGTAAAAAAACTAGTACATGTAAGCTCTGTAGCTGCACTTGCCAAATATACCAATGGGCAATTTATAGATGAAAAAAGTGAATGGAATGCAGAAAGTAATAGCAGCAAATATGGTTATAGCAAATACCTTGCAGAGTTAGAGGTTTGGCGTGCACATGCTGAAGGGTTACCTGTGGTAGTTGTAAACCCATCAATAATTTTGGGAGCAGGTAATTGGCTACAAGGCTCTACAAGGCTTTTTAAAACAGTGTATGATGAGTTTGCATATTATACTGAAGGTAGTACAGGCTTTGTAGATGTTGAAGATGTAGCTAGCATAATGATACAGCTTATGGATAGTGATGTTGATGGAGAAAAATTTATTGTTACAGCAGTAAACACTACCTACAAAAACATATTTACTTTAATTGCAAATGGTTTTAATAAAAAAAATCCTTCAAAAAAGGTATCAGCTTTACTAGCTGCAATAGCTTGGCGATTGGCTGCCATAAAAAGTAAATTTAAAGGTGAGCCACCATTAATAACAAGAGAAACTGCACAATCATCCCTATCAACGGTACAATATAATAACAACAAATTATTTTCCTATTTGCCTAATTTTACTTATAAAAATATTGATGAAAGTATAAGCCATATTTGTAAAAAATTTAAAGATATATACAATCTTTAAAATGTTTAGGCAAACAAATAAATATTATATAGTATAAAAAATATTATTTTTTACAAGCATTGCAACTAATTAAGAACCTAAAACAATTATCTAAAGAGCTTAATCTA
>JANMAV010000312.1:0-9811 GCA_031360055.1 Ferruginibacter sp. | reverse complement strand
CATTAAAAAGCAAAATATTAAATAGTAATGATAATACTACTGTAACAAACGTACTTACATACATACTAATACCCAAATTGTTTGTTATACCATAGGTTTTAAATTTTGATACACTTACAATTGTAGAAACTATGGATAAACCTAAACTTACAAAAGCTACAATGGCTTGAATTTTTGTCCACTTTGCAAGGCCTTGAAATTGTTCATTTACTTCGTTATCAATAATGATATTAGTGTTGTGATTGTTTAACAAATCCATAAAATGATATTTAGTAATTAAATAAAGTAATAATAGTTACAAGAAGGCTAATCATACCTAGTATGGCATTTATAATAACAAATGTTTTTAGAGATTGTATGCCAGAAGCTAGCAAAGCACCGTCATCACACATTAAAGCAGCTTTAGTTTTTACAGAAAAGTTATACATGAAGTAAAATATAACTGCAAATATTACAACAGCAAAAATTATTATTCCAATAATGATACCCGATTCTAGGCCTGCTAACACATTAAACTTACCAAATTTATCAATATTACTTAAAAATGCGGTTCCACCAACTACAAATAAAACTGCTAAAAGTCCCATAAGTACAAACATACTTACAGAAATAAATTTTGTCCATTTTGCCATTTGAGATAGTGGCAATTTTAAATCCTCGTCTACTTGAAGTGTAAGGTTTTCTAGTGTATCGTTTTGGTACTCATTCATAAAAAAAATTATTTATTGAAAGTATGTAAATATAAATTAATAAAAAATATTTACTCATCTTCTAAATCTTCTAAAGCAGCTAGCAATTCATTGTAACTGTGGTTATCTTTTACAGCTTTAGCTTGCAACATTCCGTTTTTGTAAATGTTTATGGCTTTTTCTGTTTCATTAAGTCTTTCGTACAATTTTGCTAAATGATAATATGAACCAATATATGTTGGTTGGTGAAGCAATATATTTTCAAATAAATCTTTTGCTACCAAATCATTTCCAATTTTTACGTTTTCTAAGGCCAATGCATGTTGCAAAAAACTATCAGTTAAATTTGTTTTTAATAACTCAGTAATTTGTTCCATTTTTGTCATAAAATAATTTCTTAAAATGATAATAAATTTTGCAATGTTATCTTATATTTGCAAAATAGTTGCATAAACAACTTTTATAAAAGCTACATATGAAAATACTTGTCTGCATTAGCAAAACGCCTGATACTACGGCAAAAATAACCTTCACCGACAACAATACGAAATTTGATAGCGCTGGTGTACAATATATTATAAACCCTTACGATGAGTGGTACTCATTAGTAAGAGCAATTGAATTAAAAGAAGCAGATGCTACAACAATAATACATTTAATAAATGTTGGTGCTGCAGATAGTGATCCCATAATTCGTAAAGCTTTGGCTTTAGGTGGCGATGAAGCTATTAGAATAAATAGTGAAAACAATGATAGCTTTTACATAGCATCACAAATAGCAGCAATTGCTAAAGAAGGTGCTTATGATTTAGTATTCACTGGTAAAGAAACGATAGATTACAATAGCTCATCAATAGGTGGTATGGTAGCAGAGTTGCTAGATTTGCCATTTATATCTCATGCTATTAAATTTACACTAGATGGCTCAACTGCTACGGTAGTAAGAGAAATAGAAGGTGGAGAAGAAACTGATAAAGCAAGTTTACCATTAGTGGTTAGTTGCCAAAAAGGTATGGCAGAGCAACGTATTCCCAATATGAAAGGAATTATGGGAGCCCGTACCAAACCTTTAAAAGTTGTAGAGCCAACTGCTGCAGAAAGTTATACAACCATAGCATCTTTTGATTTGCCACCTGCAAAAGCAGGAGTAAAATTAGTAAGTGCTGATAACCCTGAAGAATTAGTTAGGTTATTGCATGAAGAGGCGAAGGTGTTTTAATTAAATCATTCATTTTTAAATTATCCATTACCATGGTATTAGTTTTTATAGATCAACAAGATGGTCACATCAAAAAAACATCGTTTGAAGCTGCAAGTTATGCAGCAGCGGTAGCTAACATTTTAGGCAGTACAGCTGAAGCTATTTTACTTGGTACTGTAGGTGATGACGTAGCAAGTTTAGGTAATTATGGTATTACAAAAGTACATACCGTTGCTAACGAAAGCTTAAATAATTTTGATGCTCAGGTATATGCTAAGTTAATAACACTTGCAGCTCAAAATGCTGATGTTGTTGTATTTTCAAACAACACAACTGGTAAAGCAATAGCTCCAAGGCTAAGTGTACGCCTTAAAGCAGGGTTGGTTAGTGGTGCAGCTGCTTTACCTACAATAGATAATGGTTTTACTGTAAAGAAAACGGTATTTAGTGGTAAAGCATTTGCCAATATTACAGTTACAACTGCAAAAAAAATAATTGCATTAAACCCAAATTCTTTTACTGTAAAAACAACTGGTGGCACGGCAGAAGTTGTGGCATTAGATGCTGCAATAGATACTGCAAAAGTACAAGTTGTTAGTACTGATTTAGTAAAAGGAGAAGTACCACTTGGCGAAGCAGATATTGTAGTAAGTGGTGGTAGAGGTTTAAAAGGCCCTGAAAACTGGGGCATGATTACTGACTTAGCTCATTTATTGGGTGCTGCTACAGCTTGTAGTAGGCCAGTTGCAGATATACATTGGAGACCACACCATGAGCATGTAGGCCAAACTGGGCTTGCTATTGCACCAAATTTATACATTGCTGTAGGTATTTCAGGCGCTATACAACACCTTGCTGGCGTAAACCGCAGCAAAACAATTGTTGTAATAAACAAGGACCCCGAAGCCCCGTTTTTTAAAGCTGCTGATTATGGCATTGTTGGTGATGCGTTTGAAGTGATGCCGAAGATAATTGAGGCGGTGAGAAAGTTGAAGGCTTAGGTTTGTTATTGGTTGATCAAATTGTTAGTTGATTAGATTTTGGTTTATTAAATTGTTAGTTTATTAGGTTTATTAAATTACTTGTAATTTAATATGAGGTTGATTGAATGAAACTTAATGCTTTGATTTTTAATTATCCCTTATATAATTTACATGTTCAAATATCTATTACCTCATTTATAAAATCTCATGTCTAACATCTAATATCTACAATCTAACATCTAATTTCTAAAATCTAACTTCTTCTTTTATATTTGCTTTTTTAAATATTGCATGAAAAAAATTGAATTAGAAATAGTAGCACTTTCACATAGTATTACACAAACACAATCATACGCAGTAGTACTTGGCGAAATAAATGGCCTTAGGCGTTTACCAATAGTAATTGGTGGCTTTGAAGCTCAGGCTATAGCAGTTGCTTTAGAAAGAATGAGCCCTAGCAGACCCTTAACACACGATTTAATGAAAAATTTTATGATGGCTTTTAGTGTAGAGCTACATGAAATTGTGATAAATGATTTGCAAGAAGGAATATTTTACTCAAAATTAGTTTGCAGCTCTGCAAACGATACTGTTGAAATTGATTCAAGAACATCTGATGCTTTAGCTTTAGCAGTTCGTTTTGGCTGCCCAATTTACACTTACGAAAACATACTTGATCAAGCTGGGGTTATGATGGATGAAGATAACAATCCATCTAAACAGCCTCAAAATTTACAACAACAAACTGGTGCTACAATCAGCAGCAACGAAAATTTAAAATCTCTAAGTTTAGATGAATTGAACAGCCTATTAACTGAGGTATTAGAACATGAAGATTACATAAAGGCCATAGCAATTAGAGATGAAATAAAAAGTAGAGGCAGGAATTAATTAATTGATAATTTTAAATTAATAATTTTTTATCCAAAATTTACTTTTTTTGTGCACAATCTCTACATTTTTGAAGAACAAATTTAAAATTTTAAGAACAGAACCTAGTAACCCACATTTTATTGCATTAATAAAAATGTTAGATGCTACATTGCAAGAAGTAGATGGTGAAGAACATAGTTTTTATGCCCAATATAATGCCCTTAGCACAATAAAAAATGTAGTTGTTTTGTTTGATGATGATATAGCTATTGCCTGTGGTGCTTTTAAACAATTTAATGAACATACGGTAGAAATAAAAAGAATGTTTACCCACCCTACACACCGAGGAAAGCAAGCAGCTACAAGTGTTTTAACCGAATTAGAAAACTGGGCTACCGAATTAAATTACACCAATGCTATATTAGAAACTGGAGTAAACCTTACCAATGCCATAGCCCTTTACACCAAAAATGGTTACACAAAAAGAGCCAATTACGGGCAATATATTGGTGTAGATAATAGTATTTGTTTTCAAAAAAGTTTCCCTTAATCTATCCGAAAGGGAAATGGATCTCTTATATTTAAAGTAGCATTACTTTATTTGAAAAGAATGATATATGTATAAAAGATTTTTGATTCAGTAAGTATGTCTCATTTTTAAAACATTATAAATTATCCATTACACTATTAATAATTATCAACTACCCAATTATCAAACATGGTCTCTTTTCCCAACTGCAAAATAAACATAGGCTTGAATATTACCGAAAAAAGGGATGATGGGTATCATAATTTAGAAACCATTTTTTACCCTATAGCCCTAAAAGATGCTGTGGAAATTATATCAAATAAAAAAGTAATTCATGAAATTGCTTTAACCACATCTGGCAATCAAGTAGCAGGTAATATTGAAGATAATATTTGTATTAAAGCCTACCACCTATTAAAAAAATACTTCCCACAAATACCTTGTATAAAAATGCACTTGCACAAAAATATTCCTATGGGGGCAGGCATGGGTGGCGGTTCGGCAAATGCATCTGCTGTTTTGCAAATGCTAAACACCAAATTTAATTTACAAATAAACGATGATGAGTTAATTAAATATGCACTACATTTAGGTAGCGATTGTCCATTTTTTATCATAAACAAACCCTGCTTTGCAACTGGCAGAGGAGAAGTTTTACAAACTGTAAGTATTAATTTATCTGCCTATAAAATTCTAATTATAAACCCAGGTATACACATTAATACTGCTGCTGCTTTTGCTCAATTAAATGCCAGCAACTTTAGCTCCAAAGGACAGATATTGCCTTTTATAAACGATATAAATACTTGGCAAAAAAATATTAAAAATGATTTTGAAAAAACTGTTTTTGCACTTCACCCTTCTATAGCATTAATTAAAGAAACACTGTATAAACATGATGCTATTTATGCTTCTTTGAGTGGCAGTGGTAGTACTGTTTTTGGTATTTTTAAAGATAAAATTGATGTTAATAAATTAAATTTTCCTGCAAATTATTTTTGCCAGTACGTTTAAAGGCATACATTTGCTACATCAATTTAAAAATTACCATACCACATTTTCTTTGTAGCAATTTAGATTTGCTAAACCATCGAGATTAATTCTCCACTTACCCACTGCAATGCAAGTGGGCAGCCTTGCTACCCCATTTACCCTCATTTTATAAAAACAATTTTATGCAAACTACCATTTTGGAAAGTGCCGCTACACAACATTTTATTGAGCAAGAAGAGCAGTATGGTGCTCATAATTATCATCCACTACCCGTAGTATTAAAAAAAGGCAGCGGAGTGCACCTATGGGATGTAGATGATAAACAATATTTCGATTTTTTAAGTGGCTATTCAGCAGTAAACCAAGGGCATTGTCACCCCCAAATTATTGCTGCACTTACGGAGCAAGCACAAATACTTACCCTTACATCAAGAGCTTTTTATAATGATAAATTAGGTGACTACGAAAAGTATATTACCAACTACTTTGGGTACGATAAAGTGCTACCCATGAATACAGGTGTAGAGGCTGTAGAAACAGCCATAAAACTGAGTCGTAGATGGGGCTATGAGGTAAAAGGTATCCCTACAAATAATGCAAAAATAGTGGTGTGCTCCCAAAATTTTCATGGCCGTACTGTAGGCGTAATTTCGTTTAGTACCGATCCAAGTAGCACAACTAATTTTGGTCCATTTGTACCAGGTTTTACAGTAGTTCCCTTTAATGATACAGTTGCTTTAGAAGCTGCTTTTCAAGATAAAAATGTGGCAGCATTTATGTTTGAACCCATACAAGGTGAGGCAGGTGTAGTAGTGCCAAATGATGGGTATTATGTAAAAGTTAGGCAACTGTGTAATGAGTATAATGTACTTATGGTAGCCGATGAAATACAAACTGGTTTATGCCGTACAGGCAGCTTACTAGCAGTATGTGCCGAAGGCGTAAAAGCCGATATGATTATATTAGGTAAAGCACTAAGTGGTGGCACAATACCAATAAGTGCTGTATTGTGCAATAATGAAATTATGATGACCATAAAACCAGGAGAACATGGCAGCACTTATGGTGGTAACCCTTTAGCATGCTGCGTTGCAATAGCATCGTTAAAAGTTTTAAAAGACGAAAACATGGCAGAAAATGCCGCTAAAATGGGGCAATTGTTTAGAGATGAATTGGCAAAACTACAATCACCATTTATAAAAACGATAAGAGGCCGAGGGCTTTTAAATGCCATAGTAATTAATCATCCTAACCAAGATGCTGCATGGAATTTATGTGTAGCCATGAAAGATAATACCAACAAACCTAACCAAAAAGGCTTGCTAGCAAAACCAACCCATGGCGATAAAATAAGGTTTGCTCCACCGTTATGTATTACGGCAGAACAAGTGCTTGAGGCAGTTGGAATTATCGAAAGAAGTTTGGTAATTTTAGCATGATAGTAAAATACTAATTTGGGACTTCACAACTCCCCAATAAATAAAATGATTTCGATTGGTGAAAACACCTTTCGAGAAATAAAGAAAAAACAATTGTACACTAAAAATATTTTTTTGAATAACCAATTACACGAAGAAACACACTTACGAAGTTCCGATTTTTTAAGAGATGTAGTTATAGGAATGAGTGATGGCCTAACTGTGCCTTTTGCCCTAGCGGCAGGGCTTAGCGGCGCTATTGATACTAGCAAAATTATTGTAATAGCAGGTATTGCTGAAATAGCTGCAGGTAGTATTGCTATGGGTTTGGGCGGTTATTTATCAGGTAAAACGGAGCAAGATCATTACCGTAACGAACATAAAAGAGAGCACAACGAAGTAGAAAATTTACGGCACGTAGAAATTGAAGAAACCAAAGAATTTTTTGCCAATATAGGACTTAGCAAAGCCGTGCAAGAGCAAGCCACACATGAAATAGCACAGGATAAAAACCGTTGGGTAGATTTTATGATGAAATACGAATTAGGCCTAGATAAACCTGATTCTAAAAGAGCAACCAAAAGTGCTTTAAATATTGGTGTTTCGTATATTATTGGCGGTATTATTCCATTAAGTCCTTACTTTTTTATAGCAAGCTCTACCGAGGCTTTACAATACTCTGTTATAGCCACTTTAATTTGCCTATTTGTATTTGGTTTTATTAAAAGTAAGTTTACTGGCGTAAACCCTTGGTGGGGTGCCTTACGTACAACACTTATTGGTGCAATAGCTGCTGCTGCTGCATTTGGTGTAGCAAAGTTATTTGATGCTTGAGGTTATTGTTATGCTATTGCTTAGATTTTAAATAATTCATTTCATTTTTTGTAAATCGTTCCTTTCGTAATTCCATTCATTATACAAATACAATAATTTTATGTTTTTAAATTTTTGCAATAAAAGTTTTAGCAAAATTTATATTAAAAATTAATGATATCTCATAAGTTTAAACAAAAAGTATATGCTCACTTAGTGAATCATCTATTACAAAAAAAAGATGAATTGCATACACAGTTAAACGAACTAAATCAAGCAGTAGCAAACGAAACAAAAAGTACTGTAGGCGATAAATATGAAACTGCTAGGGCAATGTTACAAATAGATATTGGCAATTGCAACAAACAAATAATTGTATTAAAAAATGAACAAATAATTTGTTCACAAATTGTTATCAATAAAAATTACAATAAGGTAAGTTTAGGAAGCTTAGTACAAACTAATATTGGTATTTTTTTTGTGGTATTTGCATCAAAAAAATTAATTGTAGATGGCACGATGATACAATTTATATCTACAGAAGCCCCTATTTACCAAGTTATTAAAGGTCTAAAAATTAATAATCATGTTCTATTTAATGGTAACAAAATTATCGTTACTGATATTTACTAATTTTAAATTTTACATTAATAAAATAATTAACACACATATAATTAATGGATATACTTGACTTAAACTTTCAAGACATTATAATGGATGCTCCTGTACCTACTTGCATATTTGTAGGTAGAGAGATGGTAGTGGAATTAGCAAACAAAAAAATGATTGCAGTATGGGGTAAAACAACATCTGTAAATGGAAAAAAACTCATTGATATTTTACCTGAATTTGAAGGTCAACCTTTCTTTCAGTTGTTAGATAATGTTTTTACAAGTGGAATTCCTTACCATGCAAGTGAGCAAAAAGCGATGTTAGAAAAGGATGGCGTTTTGCAGCAGTTTTGGTTCAATTTTACATATCAGCCCCTTGTTAATAGTGAAGGCAAAGTGTATGCAATTTTAAATATGGCAACAGATGTAACTTACCAAGTACTTACAAAACAAAAATTGGCACATGCCGAAGAAAAACTACAAAATGTTATTCAAGTTGCAAACTTGGGTACCTGGGAAATAGACCCAATAACTAAAACTGTTTTACTAAATAAAACATTAATGCAATGGAGGGGATTAACAGATAATAATAATATAAAATTAGACGAGCTTTTATCTAAAACAGAAAATAGTGATAAGATAAACTTAGCTATAGATAAGGCTCTAAAAGACCCCAACTTTATTTTAGATGTTGAGTATAATTTAATTGATAAAAATAGCGGTGAAGTTAGAAGATTGCACACACAAGGCAAAACCTTTTTTGATGAAGAAAAAAAAGCAATAATATTAGCAGGCATTTCTCAAGATGTAACACTACAAAGAATTAACGAAGCAGATTTAGCAGAAAAAATTGCTTCTAAAACAAAAGATTTAGAGAACGCAAATACCGAATTAATAAACCTAAATGATAATCTAGAACAATTTGTATATGTGGCTAGCCATGATTTACAAGAACCACTTAGAAAAATCAATATTTTTTCGGAAATGTTGCAAAATAATTTCCCTTCTCTTTCTGATGAGCAAAATATGTATTTAACAAAAATTGAAAAATCAGCCAAAAGAATGTCATTACTTATTAGCGATTTATTATCTTTTTCAAGATTAAGTGCAAAAGAAAAAATTTATGAAAAAACAGATATAAATGAAATAATAAAAAATATTTTAATTGATTATGAGTTATTAATAAATCAAAAAAATGCAGTAATAAGCATTGATGAAATACCAATAATTGAAGCTATTCCTTTACAAATGAATCAACTTTTTTTTAATATTATTGGCAATGCGTTAAAGTTTACAAAAACTAATAATGATTGCAACATTTCAATTTCAAATAATTTACTTAGCAAAAATGAAATTGAAAACTACAAATTGAAAGATGACCGAAATTATTGTAATATTATGATAAAAGACAATGGTATTGGTTTTAATCAAAAATACGCTGTACAAATATTCGAAATATTTCAAAGGTTACACGGTAAACATGAGTATGAAGGCACAGGCATTGGGCTAAGTTTAGCACGTAAAATTGTAGTAAATCACGGAGGTCATATTTCAGCAACTTCTACACAAAATGAAGGAGCTAATTTTAATATTATTTTGCCATTAACCCAATAACGTACATTTTTTATAAAAGTTTACAAAACAGTTTTGTAATTAAAAGCTATACCCTTACTTTTGCAGCGGAGAGCTGGCAGAGTGGTC
>JANMAV010000309.1:0-5835 GCA_031360055.1 Ferruginibacter sp. | reverse complement strand
AATTAAAATTTTGTTTAGTCCATTAATAAAATTAATTGCAACCAAGCTATGGAGTAAGAGGATAGTAATCAGAATAGTGTTTGTGAATAAATAAGTTATTATATATTGTATATATACGTCAAGTAAATAATTTTTATATGTATTCGAAATTTAATTTTATACCATTTTATAATTTTTAACCTTTGTGGCTTATGCCACAATTCTTTGAGGTGGATTATGATATAGGTTGAAGCATGTATCAGTAGGTATATTAAATACTATCTCTGTAACTTTTAACAATAAAGTTTGTTACACATTATAACTAAAAAATAAAAGCCTAATAAAACATTTAATTTTATTAGGCTTTTTGTTAAAAAACTATTCTTAGTTCATTTTTTTCTTTAACGTACTAACCTGATCTTGTAAATTGTTTACCAAGTTTGCTAATGAATTTACATCCCAACGTTGTTGGCTAGCTATTTTACCAATTACAACTTGAGCACTCCACAATTCAGCAATGTCCTCCGCATTTACTTGATATGGTTGGTAGCTTGGGTTATCGCTAACTAAAGTTATTTTAGATGGGGTTTTAATATTTTTTACAACTCTTTTATATACTATACCTTCATTTTTACTTACTACTATATATGCTACATTGCTCTTAGCATCTTCAAGTGTTTCAGTTTTTTCTCCAACAATAATACTACCGCTAGGTGTTGGCAACATACTATCACCTATTATTTCAAAAGCTCTGTAATTACCTCCTGCAAGCATAGGAAGGGTAAAGGTATTTAGCTCATCAATAAATTCAGCATCAGCATAGCCTGCTAAATAACCTGCTGCAGCTTTTACAGGTACAAAATGTATAACATTGCGTTCATCATCTGCCATCATCATTTTTTGGCGGCGCCGTTTCATTAAATAACTACCAGACTGATTGCTTAAATCTTTCAAAAAAAGCTCATCTAAACTAAGCTTAAATATTTCACTAACTATCTCCAAAACATCTAATCGAGGGTCTGCCCTCTCCTCTTCATAAGCTCCAATTAGCGATCGTTTAATGCCTAATTTATTTGCAAATTCCTCTTGTGTCCACCCTCTAAGTTTACGAAGGTATTTTAAGTTTAATCCTGCTTGTGACATGGTAACTAATTTGATTAGCACAAATATACTAATCTTTTTAGTTTTTAAAAAAATATATTTTTAAATAAGTATGTTCAGTAAAATGAAGGTGTAATAGCAGTGAGTATTAACTAAATGTGTATATGTTTGTAAGCAACATAACTAATAGCAATTTTAAATACTGCAATTTTACACAAAAATTCAACTCAAACAATTTGATACTTGCAGCAATAGATATTGGTAGTAACGCAGCTAGATTGCTTATTAACGATGTACAAAAACAAAAAGATGGAAAAGTAGTTTTTAACAAGCTAAATTTAGTAAGGGTGCCACTTAGGCTTGGTTTTGATGTATTTGAAAACAGCACCATATCTACCCCAAAAAAGAAAATGTTTGTGGAAACAATGAAAAGTTTTAAGCACCTAATGAATGCTTATAATGTTGAGGCTTTAAAGGCTTGTGCCACAAGTGCCATGAGAGATGCTACAAATGCTAAAGAAATTATAACTACAGTACAAAAAGAAGCTGGTTTTTTAATTGAAGTTATTGATGGCGATATGGAAGCTAATTTGATTTATGAAAACCATGTGGCCGAAAATATGGATAAAGATCATAGCTACATGTACATAGATGTTGGGGGTGGAAGTACAGAAATATCATTTTTTAGTAATGGAATTTTGGTATACAAAAAATCATTTAACATTGGTACAATAAGAATATTAAAAAACATGGTTACCAATGCCAATTGGGAAGAGTTAAAAAATACAATAAAAGCAGTTACAAAAGGCCAAAAAGCTGTTGTAGCTATTGGTAGTGGAGGCAATATTAATAAAGTCTTTAGCCTTAGTAAGCGTAAAGAAGGTAGGCCTTTACCGCTTGATTTATTAAGGGAGTATTATGATGAATTAGAACCAATGTCGCTTACACAACGGATAGATAAATATGGTTTTAGAGATGATAGAGCTGATGTGATTGTGCCTGCCTTACTCATATACATTAACGCTATGCGCTGGGCTGGTGCTACTGAAATATCTGTACCAAAAATTGGATTAGTAGATGGGCTTATACAGCATTTGTGGGAAGAAGTGAAGGGATAGGCAGTTGTTAGTTGGCAGTTGTTAGAGTTAGATTTCAGTTAGTAGTTGGGCTTAGTATAGTTGGTTGATTTTAATAAAATAAAGTATAATCATCTTTAACAAAAACAAATAACATCAAATCATATTTCCAAGTATTTTAAAATAAAATATTAAACTCATATTATATTAAAAAATTTGAATTTTAAACTATGTCTGTACACAGTGAAATAAAAAAAATAACAACCAATACTTTACAAAAAATGAAGTCTAATGGCCAAAAAATTTCTATGCTCACGGCATACGATTTTTCATTTGCAAAAATATTTGATACAGCAGGTATAGATGTGTTACTAGTTGGTGATAGTGCTAGTAATGTTATGGCAGGTAATGAAACTACCCTACCCATAACAATGGATGAAATGATTTACCATGCTAAAAGTGTAGTTAAAGGAGTAACCAGATGCTTAGTAGTTGTAGATATGCCTTTTGGTAGCTACCAAGGCAACTCTAAAGAAGCCCTAAACAATGCCATAAAAATAATGAAAGAAACTGGTGGCCATGCTGTAAAATTAGAAGGTGGTGAACTCGAAGTTGAATCTATTAAAAGAATTGTAAATAGTGGTGTACCAGTTATGGGGCATTTGGGTTTAACACCTCAAAGTATTTATAAATTTGGTACTTATACCGTTAGAGCAAAAGAAGATGCAGAAGCTGAGCAGTTAAAAAAAGATGCATTGATACTACAACAAGCAGGCTGCTTTGCTATTGTATTAGAAAAAATACCGGCAGCCTTAGCTGCAGAAGTTACAGCTAGTTTACAAATACCAACAATAGGTATTGGTGCAGGCAATGGTTGCGATGGACAGGTATTAGTAATGCATGATATGTTGGGCATAAATTCAGAATTTAAGCCTCGTTTTTTGCGTAAATATTTACAATTAAATGAAGTAATTTCCGGTGCTGTAAAACAATATATTGATGATATAAAAACCGGAGATTTTCCTAATGAACTAGAGCAATATTAATTGTAAATTAGTATACTATTTTTCTTAAAAAATTTAAAAAAAATGCTGCAACAATTTGTTGCAGCATTTTTTTTATTGATGGAGTTAGGTTAAAATTCATTTATAATTTTAAAGCTAACCACCTCATTGTTATTTGTAACATTTAATACATAAATACCTTTTGCAAAAGATTGCATATTTATTTTGTGTTGTTGATCAGTAACTTTTTTATTACTCAATACTTCTTGCCCTGTAGCATTATACAAAGTGTAGCTATAACTACCAGTTAATTGGTTCATGTTTATTTGTGCTATACCTTTAGTAGGGTAAGAAATAGTGGCTATTTGCTTACTATTAAAATTTACTTTTTTAATGTCAGAATAGGTAATTCTTCCATCGTTTTCTATAGTGGCAATTCTATAATAATTATCGCCATTTACTGGCTTTACATCTTTTGTATCGTACATATTGTTGCTATTGCTTACAACATTTACGGTTTCAATTACGCTAAAATTTATACCATCAATACTTCTTTCTACTTTATAATAACTAGCATTGTTTTGGTTACTAACTACCCAATGCAATAAAACTTCTGCATTGCTTTTTGTAGCAGTAAAATCACTGAATTGTATTGGTAAAATAGTTACTAAGCTAAAATTAGTGTTATTAATATCTAAAAATATATTTCCAATAGCTTCTACTTTAATTCTTGCAGTTGTAGTTTGTATACTCGGCATTACCACCGTTTGGCTACCATCATTGGGTGTACTAGCTGCAAGTACTATAGGAAAGGTTTGCCCACCATCGCTCGAAAAACTAATTTTCACATTTGCTACACCTAATACAACATCAGTATTATTAACTAACCAAGTAATGGTTTGAGTAGAGCCACTAGGATATACCTCATTCATATTTTGAGTAATAATCATAAAAGGCCCTGCTGCTGCTGTAACATTTACTGTAGTGTTAGCAAAAGCAGTTTGCCCAACATTTACTGGTGGGGTTGATTTATAGAGAACATTATCTCTTACCGTTACTCTAAAACTTAAACTTCTGTTTATTGAGCTTAGTGCTTCTTTATATTGTAATGTATCTCCCTTCATTTGATCTGTAGTGAAAGCACCTTTAAGTACTGAAGCCAACGTAGGAAAAATCCTCGTTGGGCTTGTTGTAGGTAAATAAGATATATAATTTGGGCCAATTGCTTTTGCAGGTTCTGCTAAACTAAAAGCAGCATTTTGCAGGTTACCATCATCAAAATTTTCCCAACAATATGTAAGTACATCTTGGCTATTAGCATCTGCACCTACAGCAGTTAGTTGAAATGGAGTAAGTATAGGAATAGTCATATTAGCCGGGGCAGTAACTGTTGGTGTAGCATTTTGGCCTAACAATGTAGATGTTACAGGGCAAGTTTTTGTAGCCAAATTTGCTTGAATTTGTTGTATAGATACAGCATGAAATATTTCAATAGAATGGTTTGCTACGTCAAAATTTGTAATACCAGCATACCCCATTATGGTAATTCCAGATCCCACCTCTCTTTGAGCTATTGATAATGTTTCAGGAGTATGTGTAAATGTATGATTACCTCCTAACTGATGCCCCATTTCGTGTGTTACATAATCAATATCAAAATTATCTCCCATTGGTATACCATCAGCTGGAGAGGTAATGCCAGAGCCTTTTGCTCTAACGGTTGGACCAGTAGGATTTACACATACACAACCTATGCAGCCAGCATTTCCACCACCACCACTAGCGCCAAACATGTGGCCTATATCGTAAGCATTATTTCCAATTGTAGGCGTATTTGTTAAGGTAGTTTGTAGTTGTAAATTCCATTCTGATAATGTAGTTGAATATGGATCTGTTGCTGGATTGTAAAAAATCACATCTGTAGAAGCTGCTATTAAATTTAAGTGCAATGCTAAATCTTTTTCATAAACACCATTACAACGGGTTAGAGTTGCATTAAAAGCTGCTAAAACTTTAGCTACATCTGCTGCACTAGTAGCACCAAAAAAATTGGCATATTCACCATTACAAGATTGTGCTAAACGCATTGTTTTTAATACAGCATTATCACTAAGTGTGGTATTTGTAAATGATGATACACTTGCATTTAAACCGTTCACCATAGGTTCATCTACCGTACCACAAGCCCAAGATAGTTGTTCTTTGTGGCGTTGAGATGAGTATACAGCATAAACCCTATTATCTGCTGAATAAGGTTCCATAAATTCTGCAGGCTTGTTGCTTCTAAACACCATTGTTTGTATGCCCTGTGGTGATAAGCTAAGTTTTAAAGTGGCTGAAGCATCAGTAATACCTTTGCCAGAATAGGCTCTTATTTGAGGATATTTAGCTTGTAAATCAGGCTCAAAATTTGAGGACTCTCTTACTTCATATTGTTCAATATTACCTTCAGCATTAGGTAAAGAAATAATGGTAGATTGATTGCCATTGCTGCCAGTTGCAATACTATATAATGTATTGTTTAATAAAACTGCGTTTATTTCAAATTGTTTAAATACTGTAGGGAAAGATAACCTGGCAACTCCCTTTGCAGTTACTATTGGTGCATCTTTAGATCCTAAATATGGACTCCACACATCATTTTTTTGTGCAAAACTGGTTATGGCTGATACAGT
>JANMAV010000206.1:0-8711 GCA_031360055.1 Ferruginibacter sp. | reverse complement strand
AAACTAGTAAAAATTTTTTCATTGTTTTCTTTTATGGTACAATTAATAATTAAAATTAACTAATTATTATTAATTATTAGTTGTTAACTACAACCATTACAAATTTTATTTTATACTTAATTATTTAAAAAATGCTAGTGGAGCATATTAAAATGTAAAGAATAAAAATTAAACAAACGTTTAATTAATTCAAACAAATGTTTAACTTTGCAATTTCAATTTTATTATGGATATAAAAGATAAAAAAAATCATATACTTAACATTGCTGAACAATTATTTGCTGCTAAAGGTTTCGAAGCATCTACAGTTAGAGATATAGCTGAAGCCGCCAATGTAAACCTTGCAATGATTTCGTATTATTTTGGAAGCAAAGAAAAAATGTTGGAAACATTGTTTCAAGAAAGAATGCACAGTACACAACTTAGAGTTTCGCTTCTCATGCTTGATAAAACTATTCCGCCTTTCGAAAAAGTTGAAATTATGTTAGATGAGTACATAAAAAAAGTACTCAATAATGAGCATTTCTATAAAATATTATTATGTGAGCAAGTACTTCAAAAAAATACAGAAATAATTAAGCTATTAGGTGAACTTAAAATTAATTATGCCAATATGTTTACTGATTTAGTAAAAGAAGGGCAAAGTAAAAAAATATTTAAAAAAAATGTTGATGTGATGATGATGCAAAATACGATGACAGGCACAGTAACTCAACTAATGATAAACAAAGCTTACTATGTGGCATTTAATAAACTTGAAAAACTTTCAAAACGAGAGTTAAATGAATTATTACATAAAAATGTATTTACACAATTAAAAGAAATTTTTAAAACAATATTGGGATATGAATCATAAATTAAAATTATTAGCATGTTCGTTTTTTTGTACGTATGCCACTAACATAATTGCACAAAACACACAAAAAATAAATTTACAAGAGGCAATTGATCTAACGTTAAAAAATAGCAATAATATCAAAATTGCTGATGCAAAAATTTTAGAAGCAGCAGCAGATGTACAACAAGCATTAGATAGAAAATTACCAGATGTAAATGTAACAGGGAGTTATGTGAGGCTAAGTAGCGCCAATATAAAAATGGCCAATAGCCAAAATATAAACAAAACGCCTGCTCCTAACCAAGCAGCTTACGGCATCATTAATGCATCCCTACCAATTTACACAGGTGGTAAAATTAATTATGCTATTGAGGCAGCAAAATATTTGCAAGAGGCAGCAAAATTAAATGCCGAAAACGATAAACAAGGTATTGTATATAATGGCATTAAAGCGTATACAAATTTATTTAAGGCTAGTAAAACAGTATCTGTAATTAAGGATAACCTTTCTGCATCTATACTAAGAGATACCGTTTTTAGTAGGTTAGAACAAAATGGAATTTTAGCTAGAAATGATTTATTAAAGGCACAATTACAAACTTCAAATATTGAACTTGCATTACTTGATGCTGAAAATAATGTGGCCATTGCCATGGTAAATATGAACTTAATGCTTGGCTTGCCAGAAAATACACTTTTAGAAATTGATACAAATTTTATACAAAAACAACCTACCCTACAACCATTTATTAATTTAGAAAACGCAGCTTTACAAAACCGTAAAGATGCACAAGCATTAGGCTATCAAAAAAAGGCAGCGGCTGTAGGCATTAAAATTGCTCATGCTGAAGCATATCCAAATATTTCACTTACTGGCGGTTATATTGCTGCTGATATTCCAAAACTAATAACTATTACAAATGCTGTAAACATTGGTGTTGGCATTCAATACAATATTGCAAACCTGTGGAAGAGCAACACAAAACTTACACAAGCCAAAGCAAAACAAACACAAATTATGGCTACCGAAAATTTGATAACGGATGGTATAAGGTTACAAGTAAATAGTGATTATCAATATTATTTATTGGCTCAAAAAAAGATTGATGTGTACAACAGAGCAAGCATTCAAGCTACAGAAAATTACAGAATTACAAAAAATAAATATGACAATAGTTTAGTAACTATAACTGATTTATTAGATGCAGATGTTAGTCTTTTACAAACAAAACTAAATGTTGTAGTAGCACAAGCGGATGCAGCTCTAGCTTACAACAAATTGTTAGCTACATGTGGAAGCTTAATACCATATTAAGCTCTTTATCAAAATAAAAAAATAAAATAAAATAAGTAAACTAAAATATTAAAAAAATAAAATGGATAATTTAGAAACAAAAAATAGTACGCCTCCTAAAAAGAAAAATGCTTCATTCATTATTGTATTATTGGTATTAGTTGGAGGAGGATTGTGGTTTGGACTAACAAAATATTTTCATGGCAAAAAGCATGAAGAAACTGATGATGCTCAAGTTGAAGCAAACATAAGTCCTGTAATTTCAAAAATTTCTGGTTATGTTACTGAAGTAAAAGTAAAAGATAATGCCTTTGTAAATAAAGGAGATACTTTACTAATACTTGATCAGAAAGATTTAAACATAATACTTGCACAAGCGGAGGCGGCATTAGGCACAGCTAAAAGCAATTATTCAGCAGCTCAAGCTACATCAAATGCATCTAACCAAAATATACAAACTACCCAAGCAGCTATTGCTACAGCCAATGCACAAATAGAAGTAGCAAAAGTAACAGTACAACGTACTAGCCAAGATTTAGTAAGGTATCAAAACTTAATAAAAGATCATTCAGTTACACAACAACAGTTTGAGCAAGTATTAGCTGCAAAACAAATAGCAGACAGGCAATTACAAGTGTTAATAAATCAGCGTAACCAAACTGCTACACAAACAAATGTGGTAACATCCCAAAGTGCAGCAGTTGGGCAACAAGGTAATGTAGCCGCTTCTATTATTAAACAAAGGGAAGTAGATGTAGAGAACGCAAAATTAAATTTATCATATACCATAATCACTGCAGCAGAGAGTGGTATGGTAGCCAAAGTGCCGGTACAAAAAGGGCAATTTTTACAAGCAGGAGCATCGCTTTTCAGTATAGTTTTAAATAATGATAAATGGGTAGTAGCTAATTTTAAAGAAACACAGTATGATAAAATGATAGAAGGGCAAAAAGTAACTATAACTGTAGATGCTTTGCCAGGCCACAATTTTGAAGGTATCTTAAGTTCATTTTCCCCAGCAACAGGCAACAAGTTTGCTCTATTACCTGCTGATAATGCTAGTGGCAACTTTGTAAAAGTTGTACAACGTTTACCAGTAAAAATTGATTTTACAAACAAAGCAGATTCTTTAATTAAAAAACTAAGGCCAGGCATGAATGTGGCGGTAGATGTACATGTAGCCCCCTAACCCCCGAAGGGGGAATTGGGAATCTAAGAATTTATGTAAGCTTTTTAATATTCATTGTATTTAAACATAGCTACTTGAAAAAACTTTAAATAATAATACTCCAAACTCCTCTCCTTTGGAGAGGCGGGGGGTGAGGTTAAAAACCCTACTACATGAACGAACCTACAAATAATAATACGCCAAGCACCCCCCTTAAGGGAGCAGTGGGTCTTGGGCTCAACTTAGTAGAATACGGCTCTCGTAGAGTAATAATTACCATAACGGCCATAATTTGTGCATTACTTGAAATTGTAGATACAACCATAGTTAACGTTGCCCTTAATGACATGAAAGGTAACCTGGGTGCAACTTTAAATGAAGTAGGTTGGGTTATAACTGCCTATGCAATTGGTAATGTAATTATTGTACCAATGACGAGTTGGTTATCTCAACAATTTGGTAGAAGAAATTATTTTGCAGCATCAATAATCTTATTTACCATTTGTAGTTTTTTGTGTGGCAATGCTACAAATATTTGGGAGTTGGTAGCTTTTCGATTTTTGCAAGGCGTGGGTGGCGGTGCATTATTAGTAACATCGCAAACCATTATTACAGAAAGTTACCCTGTTGAAAAAAGAGGCATGGCTCAAGCCATTTACGGTTTAGGCGTAATTATTGGTCCCACTTTAGGCCCACCTTTAGGAGGTTATATCGTTGAAAATTTTAGTTGGCCATATATTTTTTATATAAATATTCCATTAGGTGTTATAGCCACTTTGCTAACACTGCAGTTTGTAAAAAGTCCCATATATGCTGCAAAAAAAGCTGTTAATGAAATTGATTGGTTAGGCATTGGTTTGTTAGCTATTACCGTAGGATCTTTACAATATGTATTGGAACGTGGGCAGGAAGATGATTGGTTTGAAAGCAATACTATCATGTATTTGGTAGCAGCATCTATACTAGGTTTGTTCTTTTTTATTTGGAGAGAGTTAAGTTATAAAAACCCAATAGTCGATTTGAGGGTTCTCAAAAACGGCAACCTTCGCATAGGCACAGTTATGAGTTTTATAATGGGCTTTGGCTTATATGGCTCTACGTTTATTATTCCACTCTATACACAAAGTGTATTAAATTGGACACCCTACCAAGCCGGTGCATTAATGATACCTGCAGCCGTAATGACGGCCATTATGATGCCCATGATAGGTAAATTGCTAACCAAGGGAGTAAAACCTCAATATTTAGTAGCAGGTGGTATGTTGGTATTTTTTGTGTATAGTTTTTGGGGCTTTAAAATCGTTAGTCCTGATACCGGCAAAGAAGATTTTTTTTGGATGCTAATAGCCCGAGGTGTTGGGCTAGGCCTACTCTTTATACCCATAACGGCCTTGTCGCTCTCTACATTAAAAGGCCAAGAAATTGGGCAGGGTGCAGCTTTTACAGGAATGATGAGACAGCTTGGAGGTAGCTTTGGTATAGCCGTAATTACAACTGTACTCACCCGTAAAAACATGTTTCATAGAAGTGAATTAATAAGCCATTTAGATGTAAATAACCTTGCTGTACAACAGCGTATAAATTTGTTACAAAAAGGATTTATGGGTCAGGGTAGTTCTGCAAATGTTGCTTTACAAAAAGCTTATGCTGTAATAAATTTTGGTGTAACCAAACAAGCAGCCGTACTAAGTTATATGGATATATTTTTATACTTAGGTATTATGTTTTTAATTTGTTTACCCATAGTATTATTTGTGAAACAAACAAAATCTACGCAAAAAATTGATTTAAGTAGTGCCCATTAAAAAGAATTTTTGGGGCTGTTAGCATTGGTAATATTGCTTAGCATTTGTTGGGGCTGTATGTAGTAGTACCGCTAAAATGTTTATAATACTACATTGTAAATTATTGCGGTAGCTACTACTGCCCATCCCCCAGCCTTTGGGCAAAATATCATTTTTCAACATTATCCACCAGTAAAAAAAGCTTACTGTTCAGTCATTACTTTAGTTAATACAAAAACCATTTTTGTACAAATAATGTTTTAATAAAGCTATGCAATACTAAAGGCAACTTATCACTTTATAGGAATTTTATATCTCTAATTGTTGGACCAAATCGGGGTTTTATGTTTGATGTAAATTTTTTTTTATAAACATCGAACTCTCATAGAGCTAAAAACTTGTAGAGTTGCTATTCTTAGTAAAATTGAACTCGTTTTTATAAATTCAAAATATTTTATTGAAATGTGTAGATACAAAAAACGGATGCAAAAAATCTGCATCCGTTATATGATATTGTAAACAAATTTTTATTGCTTCATAAATACAGCAGCATCTGTGTTACCTGCTGATGTAAAGCCCTTTATTAAATATTGGCCTTGTGTTAAAGTTGCAACAGGTATTGTTATTTTATTGTTTCCTACAGTAACCAAAGTACTTATACTTTTTACCTGTCTGCCTTGCATATCATTAATAACCCAATTCACTTTTTCAGCCTTGGTAGATGAGTAATACAGCTCAGCAAAAGTAGTAGCTATTGTTGGGCTCACAGTTACTTTATTTTTTTGGCTATTTCCATTTTCAACTACTGCAATGTTAGATAATCTAACTCCTCCATCTAAATCAATAACTTTTAATCTATAATAAATTGTACCATTACCAGCATTTGCATCTTTATAATCAAATGGACTTTCACATCTCAATTTTGTTTCTGTGGCGCTGTAAAAAGTTGTAAAATTTATAGCATTATAACTACGCTGTAATTCAAATGTTACCGTACTACCAAGGCAACCTACTAACCAATTAACATTAATTCCATTATTGGTTTTTGATGCTGAAAAGTTTTCGAGAGTTGTAGCTAATACAGTAAAAGTTGAGTTACGAGGATTTGGAGATGTTGCAGAAAAATCAACAGAATTTGCATCTGTATCAATATTACCAATTCTCGTAATTGATAAAGTGTTTGATCCAGCAGCAGCAGCAGCAGCACCTTCAAAATAATTGGCTGTTCCATAACCAACTAAATCAACATAATTGGAAGCAGGAGGATTTGAAACTCCAAGAGCAGTTGTATTAGATACTAAAGCAACTTTTCCATTTGAGGCAGATATATTTGTAGTACCAGTTGCTTCAGGAGTTGGTAAATTTGCTCCAATTGCTCCACTAGTGCCTAATTGAACTAAATAATATTTTCCAGCAGCAAGGGTCCCTGATAAATTTGTAACTGCACTAAAATTACCAGTGCTTGAAGCATATTGCACAGACCAAGTAGAAATATTGATATCTATCGCAGTGGGATTATATAACTCAACAAAATCATTTTTGTATTGTGCAGAAGCATTACCACCACCACCATATACTTGGCTGATTACTACATGTGTTTGTGAAAAAACTAATGCAGAAAATGATATAAAATGTAGGGTAAAAATGTATTTTAGAATAAGTTTCATCATATTTTTTTTATAAGTTAGACGAATACAAAATTACTTACGTAAAAAGGTAAATTTTGTTATCAATGTTAAAAAATCATTATAAAAAATTCAATCATACTTGATTTGTGTAATTTTGACAAATAACTATGAATAAGTATGTAAACATAATTATTGATGCGTACGAAGGATATTCAAAATTTTTTGTAGATCAAGTTTTATACCCAAGCTGGCACAATTATTTTTATTGGATTGTAGGAGCATCTTTACTTATTTGGTTGGCAGAAGTATTGTTTCCTTGGAGAAAAAAACAACCAGCAATAAGAGAACATTTTTGGCTTGATGCATTTTATGTTTTTTGGAACTACTTTTTATTTACTTTACTGCTATACAATGCCTTATCAATGGTAGCAGTACAAGGTTTTAATGATTTTTTAGGTTTATTTGGTTTTAGAAATATTATTGCTTTTAATGTAACTACTTGGCCTCATTGGCTACAACTAGTATTTATTTTTGTTTTTAGAGATTTTATGCAGTGGGCTATACACAACATGTTACACCATGTAAAATGGATGTGGGAATTTCATAAAGTGCACCATAGTACAAAAGAAATGGGTTTTGCTGCTTTAATGCGGTATCATTGGATGGAAAATATTATATATAGAACTTTTGAGTACATTCCATTGGCCATGATAGGCTTTAGTATTACTGATTTTTTTATTATACACATATTTACGCTAGTAACAGGACAATTAGGCCATGCCAATTTAAAAATTAACCTAGGCCCATTTAAATATATTTTTAATGGCCCACAAATGCACCTATTGCACCATGCTAAACATATGCCAGCAAAGCACCCCTATGGTTTTAATTATGGCATTACTTTAAGTATGTGGGATTATATTTTTAAAACAAATTATTGGCCAACTGATGACCCTAATTTAATAATTGGATTACCTGATGAAGATGAAATACCAGAAAATTTTGTTGATCAAAACATCCTTCCTTTTAAAAAAGCTTTTAGTGCCAAATAATTTCTATTGTAGGTTGGAAGTTGGTTTATGCAGCAGTAGTCCTACTCTCTTCTATTGATACAATAGTTAGCAATCTATTATCCTATCCTTTTTTTTAAAGTTTTGCTTTGACAATCTATTTTACATAATTAAAAACTCCTGTTCAAAATTTATTATTAAATTTTTAATAATTTATAACCTTAATTGAAACCTCAAAAATATTGATATTTCGTTTACATATTATCACAATTAATCATATCAAAGATTTGTACCAATTTATAAATTTGGCATGATTTTTACCTATAACTAGAAAAAATCTATGAAATCTATTTTAACTGTATTTGTAGTTCTATCATTTTCCTTATTTTTAAATTCTTGTAGTAAAGATGATGCTGCTAGTAAATCAACAATAAACGTTCGATTGACAGATGCACCCACTGCACTTGAGGAAGTTAATGTTGACATAAGAAGGGTAGAGATTAAATATGCCAACGATACTACAAATGTTAATGATTCTACAGGTTTTTCAGTTTTAAACAGTTTCCCTGGAGTATATAATTTATTAGCACTTCAAAACGGAATTGATACTTTAATTGGAACAGGGGTATTTGCTACAGGATATGTAAAAGAAATAAGATTAATATTGGGCCCTAACAATACTGTAAAAGAAGGAGGACAAATTTATCCACTTACTATACCTAGTGGTTCAGAGAGTGGATTAAAAATAAAATTTAATAAAAAAATTCAATCAACTGTAGAAAATATATTGATTGATTTTGATGCAGCCTTATCAATAAAAAAAGAGAACGATGGATATAAGCTTAGGCCTGTATTAAAAATAAAATAGTATATTAATGTTCATACTAAGAGGTAAAATTAAAAAATAAAAGTGGGTGTAATGTTAATATATAAACATTGCACCCACTTTTTCAATTTCGCAGGATCCGGGCGTAGAAGGAAAGGATCAG
>JANMAV010000202.1:0-10234 GCA_031360055.1 Ferruginibacter sp. | reverse complement strand
AAACTATAGTTTTCTTCTGAGCCATAACCAGCATCTGCGGTAACTACTTTGGGAGCTACTTTAAAACTTTTTTCATGCTGTTCTATATGCTCTACCAAGGTTGTGGTGTCGGTAGGGTTTGGGTGTATGGTATAGTTTACGATGTATTGATTAGAGGTAGATACTTGTACGTTATAGCCAGGCTTTAATTGACCGTTTTTCATATGATCTTCCTTCATACGCATAAAGGTTGCATCGGTATCTGTTTTGCTGTAACTATTTCTCTCTCCTAAAATAGCTTCTTGCTTTTCGTATTTTTCTATATTGGTAGGATAGTTTTTTGTTACATACTGCAACTTCGCTTTTACTTTTTTTTCTACTGCAGGCTTCGTATGTAAAACTTCGTTTAGCTTATCTACAGTGGCTTGTACTTTTTGTTTATCAATGCTTGTAAAATCTGGCGGCTCAGGCATATTGTCTTCTGCTGTGGCTACGTTTTGTGCATACTGCCATATCTCACTCAACTGCTTTTTCATTTTTTCTTTGTTGGTAGCAATGGCCTTTTTCCATACAAACGTATATTTATTTGCGTTGGCTTCTATCTTTGTTCCGTCGGTATAAACTTCTTCTATACTCAGTAAGCCTTCAGATGCTAAGAGTTGAACTACTTCTTCAAATACATTTCTCAAAGCATCTTTTAAACGAACGCCTCTAAACCTGTTAATGGTGTTATGGTCCGGAAAATTCATAGCACTTAACCACATGTAATTAATATTTTCTTTACAGGCAGCCTCTAATTTTCTGCTACTGTAGGTATTGCTTACATACCCATACACCAAAATCTTTAATAACATTTGTGGATGATAGTTGGAGCAACCTTCATTTTTATAGGCGGATAATAAAGCGGCAATGGAAATACGATTAATAACATCGTTTACAACTCTTGCTGGATGGCCTAAAGGAACCAACTCATCTAAGGATGGCGGAAGCAACATACTTTGTTGTTGATTATAGGGCTTAAAAACAGGGGATAATTGTACCATAATTAGTTAATTAAATACAACATAAATGTATAACAATCAATTGATTATAGCAAAATTAATATCTCTTTTTTATAAACATAAAAATAAAATATGTGCATAAAAAGAGGCTGCCCTTTTGAGACAGCCTCTTTTTTATTGGATACTTATTATTAACATTCACTTAAGCTAATTGGAATATTTACAGCCAAACCACCATCAGCAGTTTCTTTATATTTACTATTCATATCAAGCGCTGTATTCCACATAGTTTTTATAACTGCATCTAAGCTTACTTTAGCAAAATCAGGAGTGCTTTGCAAGGCCAATTGGCAAGCAGTTATTGCTTTTATAGCACCCATAGTGTTACGTTCAATACAAGGTACTTGTACAAGGCCTCCTACGGGGTCGCAAGTCATACCTAGGTGATGTTTCATAGCAATTTCAGCAGCCATTAGTACCTGCCGTTGTGTACCTCCTAAACCTTCAGTTAGTGCTGCAGCTGCCATGGCACTACTTACTCCAATTTCGGCTTGGCAGCCACCCATGGCTGCTGATATGGTAGAACCTTTTTTAAATATGCTTCCAATTTCTGATGCTGTTAATAAAAATTGTATAATTTTTTCATCTTCATTTGCATCACAAAAAATTATGTAATATAGTAGTACAGCAGGTATTACTCCAGCAGCTCCATTGGTAGGTGCAGTTACCACTCTACCAAAGGATGCATTTTCTTCATTAACTGCTAATGCAAAACAACTTACCCAATCTAAAGTGTAACTAAATTTTTCTCCACCTGCTTTTATTTGTTGTATCCATTGTTCAAAATCTGCGTAATTATTATTTTTCATTAACCGTTTGTTAGCATCACAAGCACGTCGTTTTACTTGTAAGCCGCCAGGCAAAATACCTTGTGTATGGCATCCTTTAAAAATACATGCAGCCATTACTTTCCATATTTGCAAAATCCCAGCTTTAGTATCTGCATCACTCCGCCATACCATTTCATTTTCAGCCACAATTTCATTAATTTTCAGCCCAGTTTTTCTACACCAATGCAATAAATCATCAGCATTATTTATAGGAAAAGGCAAAGTAACATCTGTTGTGTTTGTAGTTTGTTGCTGTTGTTCCTGCACCACAAAACCACCACCAATGGAGTAGTAGGTTTCGGCAAAAGTATCTTCATTGCGTAGGGTTACTAAAAATGATAATCCATTTGGATGAAATGGTAGTGATTCTGTAATTAAAAAATCAATATCATCAGTGGGTATAAAATCTATTTCATGTTTACCAGCCAACATTAGTTTTTGCATGTTAGCGATATCATTTATTTGAGCATCTATGCTATTTACATCAAAAGTTACAGGGTCATACCCACTTAAACCTAATTGCACAGCTATAGCAGTTCCATGGCCTACACCAGTTTTTGCAAGTGAGCCATACAATAAAACTTTTACTTGCTTTACTTGCTCTAATAAATTTTTGGCTATGAGTAAATTTGTAAATGTTTGAGCTGCACGCCAAGGCCCCAATGTATGACTACTGCTAGGCCCTACACCAATTTTAAACATATCAAATACAGAAATAGCTTCGTGCTTTACCATAATTATTGTATAAAAAAACCCTGAAAATTTCAGGGCTAAATTAGTTTTTATTATTTCAAATTATTGAATTGCAATTAAATTAATTGTAAATTTTAAATAGGAATTGCCTGGTATAATTACCACACCATTACCATCTTTTACATCATTACTACCATAACCTAGTGATGGTGGTATGTATAAAGTAATGCTGCCACCGGTTTTTAAAACCGGCATTGCTATTCTCCAACCAGTTATAAGCCTATACAAATCTAAATTTGCAGGGCTAGCATTACTAGTATTACTATCAAAAACTGCCCCATCAGTTGTGCCAGTAATAAATTTGCCGGTATAAAACACACTTAAAGTAGAGCATGCCCCTGGCGATGTGCCTGTACCTTGAGTACCAATGCTGTAAAACATACCATTTATAGCAGTGGCAGTTATGTTATTTGTAGTTATATAATTTTGAAGGTAGGCAGTTTCACTTGCTGCTGCTGTAAATGTTGGTGTGGTAGATGTGCACACAGATTCTGTACCTTTTATGCAAGAACTAAGGCTAATAGATAAAACGATTGTTGTAATAAAAATCCAATTTCTCATGTGTAAATTTTAGGTATTAAGGTTTGTAAATAAAGAAGACTAATTTTTTAACGCAATGGCTGCATTAAAGAATCTTTTTTTTGTTTTTGCTTTAATTGCTTATATAAATTATCGTTCATTTCCCACTTAAAATGCATGCGTACAAAAGCATAAAATACGGTAGCAATTAGCACCGCAATTATAACCACAAAAAAAGATGAACCGCTAGTTTTACTTATTTTAAAATACCAATCTGGCACATACAAATAAATAAAAAGTACTAATAATAATATGGGTAAACAAAAAACACTAGCCATAGGCAAACCCCTTATCAGCTTGCTATTAAAGGTATTTTGGACATCTTTATTTTTTTCCCAATAAGCAATAAAATCTACTTGCTGTTGCGTTAACATAATGTAAAATTAATTGAAAAAATGCTATTGCTTGGCTATATTCTTATTTACTTGTAGGTTTGTTGCTCAAAATTAACAGTTGCTTACATGAAAATTGAACAATTAATAGTACAATACTTATATAAAAATAAAAAAGTTACCCTGCAAGATATTGGTACTTTTACACTTACGCCAGATTTACACATACCTACAGATGGTGAAAAAGATACCGCTTTGCCTGCAAATTCCATTCATTTTGATTTTGATAAAAAAGCTTTAGTAGATGAGGGTTTAATTGTGTACATCATGGAAAATACCAGAAAAATTAGACCATTGGCAACATCGGATTTGGAATCCTACTTAAGTTTAAATAAACAATTTTTAAATATTGGTAAGCCACTAGTTTTAGATGGTATTGGGGTTTTGCAAAAAACACAGCAAGAAGAATTTTCATTTGTTCAGGCATTAAATTCAAATATAATTGCAGAAGATGCACCAAAATTAATAACCGAAAAAGTAAAAGAAAAAATAAGTTTTGCAACACCTCAAAATGATCGTAAAGAAAACTCAAGTAAAAATATCTTTAAATTGATATTGGGTGTAGTAGTAGTTGGTTTACTTGGTGCAGTTGCTTATTATATAGCGGCTAAAAATAACAATACAGAGGTAGTAAAAACAGCAGAGCCAGTTACTACAACAGCTTCTGATAATGTTATTACAAAAGATACTTTATTAAAACCAACAACTATAGCACCATCAACCACAAATATTAGGGATAGTAATACTTTCTATATTGTTATTAAAGAATTTACTGATTATGATAAGGCTAAAAAAGCTGTAGATAGATTGGCTACTTATGGTAATAATGTAAGCTTATTTACAAAAGATAGCAGCTTATATAAAATGCGTATGCCTTTTAGAAAGTCAATTACAGATACCTTAATGGTAAAGGATTCCTTAATAAAGTTTTTTCAAGCTTAAGGTGCTTATGTAGAGTTGCCTTAGGGCAATTGGCAGGGGTAGATGGGTTCATAATGATACGGGAGCAGTTGGCAGTTGGCACAAAACAGTTTGAGTTTGCAAATGGTAAATTTGTATTTTTATTATGCACTAAAAATTAGTTTAAATTTAATACACTGTTTTAATATTATATAAAAAATTATTTTACATCAGCACAATCATATACATCAGCGTTCATATAAATTAGTATTCAATAAAAAATAAAAAATGGACTTTGTAGATTATTATAAAATATTAGAAGTACAAAAAAAAGCAACAGCTGACGAAATAAAAAAATCATACCGAACGCTAGCAAGAAAATACCACCCCGATACTAATCCTAACGATGCAACAGCAAATAAAAAATTTCAGCAAATTAACGAAGCAAACGAAGTTTTGAGCGATCCTGAAAAGAGATCTAAGTATGATAAATATGGTAAAGATTGGCAGCACAGTGAAGCCTTTGAGCAGAGAGGAAGGGGGCAACAATATAATGGAGGTTTTGAAAATGATGGTGGATTTAGCGATTTTTTTTCATCAATGTTTGGCAGCCAACGAAGTACTGGCAGGCGTAAAGGGCAAGATATAAACGCAACTTTTGAAGTAAAATTATCATCAGTTTTTACCACCCACCAGCAAACAATAACTGTAAACAATAAAAACATACGAATTACAATACCTGCTGGTATTGCACAAGGCCAAGTAATAAAGCTTGCAGGTTATGGAGAGCAGCCTGATAATGGAGCCACACCTGGCGATTTATATTTAACCTTTAACATAAAGAATGATAGTTTTTTTAAAAGAGTAGGCAATGATTTGGAAATAACGCAGGAGCTAGATTTATACACAGCAGTGTTAGGAGGGGAGTTGGAAATACAAACCTTGCACGGCAAACTAAAGCTTAAAGTGAAGCCATTAACACAAAACAATACTAAAATTAGAGCAAAAGGTAAAGGATTTGCTATATACAAGCAAGAAGGAAGTTTTGGAGATTTATATATCATTTATCAAATAAAATTACCAACTAAATTAACTCCCAAGCAAATAGAATTATTTACAACTTTACAAAATTTGGAATTGGGTATAAATTAACCAATTTCACAGCTGCATAAGCTTGTACTAAGTATTTAGTAAGCTACAAGCCATTTATGCCTTTTTCCCTTATATTTGCACACTTATAAAAAATTAACATACATTAACTGTTATTTTAACAATAATTGACTCTAAAAAACTGTTTGCCAAAACTTTATAATAGTAGTTAATTGTTGTAGTAGAAAAAACAATAAATAGATACACATGAAACTGAAAGGTTTAGTTTGGTTTTTTACCATTGCACTTATTTTGATTTCTCTTTGGGAACTATCGTACACTTGGGTAGTAAAAAGCTACGAAAGTGGCGTAAAGGAACTTGCTACAAAGCAGCTTAAAAGTCAAACTTCTAGCATGGGTACCGATGAAAGAGATGAACTAATAAAAGCAAGAACACTTAGGATTTTAGATAGCACCAAGGAGAAAGAAATTTACCCTTTAGTTGGTACAACCTACCAAAAGTGTAAAGAGTATGAACTTAACCTTGGCCTTGATTTGCAAGGTGGTATGAGTGTAACTATGGATGTTAGCTTGCAGGGATTAATTAAATCGTTAAGCAATAACCCTAAAGATCCTACTTTAACCAGAGCTATTAAATCAGCTACCGAAGAGAAAGCTAATAGTGAAGCAAATTTTATTGATTTATTTAGTAAAAATTACATTGAACAAAATGGTGCAGGTAACCTATCTAAGTTATTTTCTGGCCCAAATAAAGATATAAAAATTGCAGATAATGATGGTACAGTTACCAGCAAATTAAAAGAAATAGGTAAAGGAGCTATAAATCAAACTTATAAAATATTACAAAAGCGTATAGATAAATTTGGTGTTGCACAGCCAAATATAAATTTAGATGCCAATAAAGGTGTAATTAATGTTGAGTTAGCAGGTATTACAAACCCTGAAAGAGTACGTAAATTTTTACAATCTAGCGCCAACTTACAATTTTGGAGTGTAGTTCTATTGAAAGATCAAAATTTTCAAAAATCTTTAACCGATGCTGATAAAGCGTTAGCAAGTTATTTAAAAGGTATTGATACAACAACAAACTTAACTGCTGCTGAAAAAGCAAAACGTGATAGTGCTGCTGTTGGTATTTTAGGTACGGTATTGCAATTTCCTGTTGATCAAAAAACTGGGCAATTATACGAAACGCCTTACATTGGTATGGTAGCTGAAAAAGATACCTTTACCTTAAACAAATATATTAATAATGAAGTTTTTACCAATATTTTAGGAAACGATGTAAAGCTTATGTATGGTGTACCACAAAAAGGTAAAACTGGTGGTAATGTATATGAGTTATATGCAGTTGAAAAAGTAAACGGTTTAGATAAAGCACCATTAGAAGGTGATGGAGTTGCAGAAGCAAGCCAAGGATATGATGATAAAGGCAAGCCATCAATTAAAATGCAAATGACTGCCACAGGTTCTAGAACTTGGGCTAATTTAACTGAAAAAAATAACCAACGGTATGTTGCTATTTCATTAGATGATGTAGTGTACTCTTCACCAAGAGTAAATGGCAAAATCGATGGTGGAAATACCGAAATTTCCGGAAATTTTACAGTAGAGTCTGCACAAGATTTATCTAACGTTTTAAAGTCGGGTAAATTAGATGCACCAGCTAAAATTGTACAAGAGCAAATAGTAGGAGCTACTTTAGGTAAAGAAGCCGTACAAGGTGGTGCCATGGCATTTATAATTGCATTTGCCGTAATTTTTATATTAATGTTAGTGTATTACAACACTGCAGGTTGGGTTGCCAATATTGCTTTAATACTAAACTTATTATTTACAATTGGTGTACTAGCCATGTTTAGCTTTACGCTTACAGCTGCTGGTATTGCTGGTTTAGTACTTACTATTGGTATGGCTGTAGATACTAACGTAATTATATTTGAGCGTATAAAGGAAGAGCTAATTAAGGGTAAAAGCTATGAAACTGCTGTAAATGATGGGTATCGCCGTTCATTAGCACCCGTGTTAGATGCTCACATTACTTCATTATTAACAGCTATTATATTATTATATTTCGGTTTAGGCCCAGTATTAGGTTTTGCTACAACACAAATTATTGGTATTTTATTATCATTGTTTTGTGGCATCATGGTATCTAGGTTAATTACTGATTTACGAACAGATAAAAATCATCACTTTAATTATTTCACTAGTTTAAGTCGTAAAGTTTTTGCACACTCTGCGTATAAATTTATTGAAAAAAGAAAGTATGCATACATTTTATCTACTTTAGTGTTGCTAGCTGGTGTTGCTTCATTTTTTCATGGCTTTAATGAAGGGGTAGAATTTAAAGGTGGTAGAAGCTACACAGTAGTATTTGATAAGGCTGTAAAAAATACTGATGTACAAGATGATTTATCTCAAGCTTTTAATGGATTCCCTGTAATTAAAACAGTTGGTGATAATAGGCATTTAAATATTACTACTTCATACTTAATTACAAAAGACAGTGCAGATGCTGAAGTGAAAACACAATTGTTTAAAGGTTTAAAAAAAGTTTTACCAGCAACATTAACGCAAGAGCAATTTGAAAAAAATAATATACAAGCATACTCAACGGTATTACCATCAATATCAGATGATTTAAAACGTGGAGCTATTAAGGCAACAGTATTTGCTATGTTAATAATTTTCTTGTACATTTTTGTACGTTTTAGAGATTGGCGTTATTCTGCAGGAACCATCGTTACATTAATACATGATGTATTGGTAACCTTGGCAGTATTCTCTTTCTTTAAAGATATTGTACCATTCCCACTAGAAATAGATCAGCATTTTATTGCAGCAATACTTACCGTTATTGGTTTTAGTATGAATGATACCGTAATTGTATTTGATAGAATTAGAGAATATAGTAGAGATATGAAAGGCGCTACTAAAACAACCATAATTAACAAAGCCATTAATGATACACTAAGCCGTACCATTATGACATCGCTTACTGTATTTATTACCCTATTAATATTATTTATTTTTGGTGGTGAGGTTACAAGAGGCTTCTCATTTGCAATGATGATTGGTGTAATAACTGGTACGTACTCATCAATATTTGTAGGTGCTCCTATTTTGGTTGATTTTGCAAAAGATACACCATTAGGTGCCGCTTCAGAAGTTAGAACAGTAAAAGAAAAAGCTCCAGAATTATAAGTGCTTTAAAACTATATAAAAAAATTGCCCTAAACTTTAGTTTAGGGTATTTTTTTAAGGAATATTTTTGTTGGTATTTTATTAATAGAATTTGCAGATTTAGTTTGATAATGAATTATATTTAAGTGTTGGTATCAATTTTATTTCAACCACTCTTATGTATCCAGTTTACTTTACCATCGGACTTATTTTGACAGCTGCCATTATTGGTTTTATTTCTGAACAAATAAAGAAATCCAAAGCAAAAAGACAGTCTATACAAACGACTTCATCAAGCATTGACGATAAGAGTAATAGTAATGCACTAACTTTTGTAAATACACTTCAGGACTTTGGATATTTCAAGTATGCTAATCCAACAGACATAGACTTACTACGTCATACAATGATTGAAGCATTTGACCCGACAAACGAGTTAGATACTGTTTGGGAAGATGATATTTCAGCAACTCCAAAAGACTATCGTTACTATTACTGCGATAATGAGGATTTGTACGAAGAAGGGGGTTTTACTGAAATGTTTAAAACGCTTCAACCGACATTCGATAAAATCGACCTGAATTTGAAGATAGATAACCATTACGAAGTTTGGGACAAAAAAAATAGTTGGTTGAACCATTCAATTACTTTGAACCGAACTAATTATACTATTTTCAAGAATTTTCCAGATGCAGGTTGGGGTGAAGCAGCACAACGACTTGCTGAAATATTAAATAGTGAATTAGAAAAGCAACAAAAGGATGACAGAGTATATTTGGTAAGCGGTGGTAACGATGGTAAACTTATCTTCCTGACTAAGGAGCAGTTTACATTCATTGATAGCGTTTATACAAACAAATATATGAAGCCACTCACAGTAGAAAATTGGTGTAGAACTTTTGAAGTAGCTCCTATGCCTCAATAAAAACTGCTGCCAACATAAGGTTTGCTGCAACCGTGAAGAACACCATTGTTAAGATAATTTTTATCTCTGTTTGCTTCATCATCTTTACACGTGCATTGATTATTAAGTAGTACTATTATTAGAATTTTAATCAGCAAAGGATATATCAAAAAAATAAATTTATTACCAACACTATTTCCTACATATAAAAATAAAAACGAAGTATTAGCAATGCAATTATAACTTTATACATGAGCCTCAAACTTGCAAAATTTTTAATGAAGGTATTTTTATTCATAATATTCCTCTTCTCTTTTGCAACTTTACAAGCACAAAATATATCAACCAATATAGATTTTAGTTTTGATTCAATAAATTTTGATCAAGCTAGCACAACGTGTGATAAAATAGTATTTGAAAACAAAATTTTGAAAGCAAATATTATTGATACTGCAAAAAATAAAATAATTGCAGAATTTTTAAAAATAAATAATAGCTCATACTATTTTAGACGTTTTGATAATAATGGTAAAACAGCGT
>JANMAV010000089.1:0-11562 GCA_031360055.1 Ferruginibacter sp. | reverse complement strand
CCCCAGTTTCTGGCGTAATAGCCATTACTGTAGCACCTTTGGCTGTAATGAGGGATAAAGAGTCGCTTATTTTTTTTAATTGTTGGTTGCAATAAGGGCACCATTGGCCTCTGTAAAATACTAATACTACTTCTTGTTTTTTTAATATTTTTTTTAAATCAATCTGTATTCCATTTTGGTCTTTTACAAGAAAATTAGGGGCTACATCTCCAACTTTTAATCCTTCAGGATATTGGGTATTGTTTTGAGCAAAACCTATGATAGTTGAGCAAATAAATGTAATTGTAAGAAGTAGTTTCTTCATAGCTTTATTTTTATGTTTTACGATAATAAAGTATTTTCCTTACAAAATTTGCTTTTTATTGTATAAATATATTCCTATTGTTTTAGTAGAGTAATTACTTTTGCAAAAAATTAATTATGCTTCCTATAGCCATATACCATGAGCACCCCAATTGGTTTAAACCATTATTTGAAGAACTAGAAAAACGCAATATATCTTATGTACGTACCAACCCTGCTGCACATCATTACGATATTGCAGATACTGAAGTAAGATACAGTTTGGTTTTTAATAGAATGAGCCCATCAGCCTACTTACGCAACAATGATCAAGGGCTTTTTTATACCCTTAGTTACCTTAAACATATAGAAACTTTTGGCACTAAAACCGTAAATGGTTTTAAGGCATTTACCTACGAAACATCAAAAGGGCAGCAATTATCGTTGATAAAAAAATTGGGCTTGGGCTATCCAAAAACTGTAGTAATAAATCACGTAAGCCAAGTAATGGATGCTGCTAAAAATTTGCGTTTTCCTATTGTAGTAAAAGCAAATATTGGTGGTAGTGGTGCTGGTATTACAAAGTATAATAGTGCCGAAAGTTTGCAGGCTGATGTAGCTAATGATGCCATAGATTTTGGTATTGATAAAACAGCCCTTGTGCAAGAGTACGTACCTGCAAGAGGTGGCTACATTACAAGAGTTGAAACGCTTGGAGGCAAATATTTGTATGCCATAAAAGTGTATACTGATGGTGAAAGTTTTAACCTTTGCCCTGCAGACATTTGCCAAACAAATGATGGTAAAGAATTGGTAAGAAACGCTTGTGCCATTGATGCTCCAAAAAATGGCTTAAAAGTTGAAGGCTACACTCCACCACAAAACGTAATAAATGCAGTTGAAAATATTATGCAACATGCAGGTATTGATGTAGGAGGTATTGAATATATGGTAGATGATAGAAATGGTGAAATTGTTTATTATGATGTAAATGCATTATCAAACTTTGTGGCCGATGCAATAAATGTTATTGGCTTTAACCCACATGAAAAATTAGTTGATTTTTTGGTGGAGAAGGCAAGGGGATAGTTGATTAGTTAGATGGTTTGTTACTTTTTTAAAAAATATTTATGAAATATGGATATTGGTTGCCTGTTTTTGGTGGATGGTTAAGAAATGTAGAAAATGAGGGCATGGATGCTGATTGGAATTATGTAAAAAAATTGGCTATACGTAGTGAAGAAATAGGCTACGACGTATCACTTATTGCTGAACTTAATTTGAATGACATAAAAGGCGTAGAAGCCCCTAGTTTAGACGCTTGGAGCACTACTGCTGCTTTGGCTGCTGTAACCAATACCATTGAATTGATGGTGGCAGTAAGGCCCACATTTCACAACCCTGCATTGCTAGCAAAAATGGCTGCCAATATTGATAATATTAGCAACGGAAGAATATCGCTAAATGTAGTAAGCAGTTGGTGGAAAGATGAAGCAGAAAAATATGGGGTGCATTTTGAAGAGCATGATGATAGATATGCAAGGACAGAAGAGTGGCTTACTGTTTTAGATAATGTTTGGAAAAATGACCACTATAGTTTTGTTGGAAAATATTACACAGTAAAAGATACTGTACTGCAGCCAAAACCTGTAACAAAGCCACGGCCATTTATATATGCTGGTGGCGAAAGTGATAAAGCAAAAGATTTAATAAGCAGTACTTGTGATGGATATGTAATGCATGGCGACGACCCACAAACCATTGCTAACCGTATTAACGATGTAAAAGAAAGACGAGCAAAGAAAGGGTTACCGCCAATGAAATTTGGGGTAGCAGCATATAGCATTATTAGAAATAATGAAGCCGATGTTAAAAAAGAAATTGACAGAATTACCAACGTGCAAGAGGGAAGTGCAGGCTATAAAAATTATCAACAATGGGTTAGTGGCACTCAGTTAGAGCAAAAAGTATCGTTGCAAGACTATTCTGTTTCTAACCGTGGGTTACGTACAGGCTTAACCGGTACACCACAAAAGGTTTTGGATAGAATTGGAGAATATGAAAAAGTAGGAGTAGATTTTTTCTTGTTACAATGCAGCCCACAAATAGAAGAAATGGAAAGATTTTCGGAGGCAGTAATTATGCACAAGTAAAGGTGTAATTTTTAAATAAATTATAAAGGTTTAAATCTAACATGATTTTAAGTTAAAGAAGACATCTTTGCATAAGTCGTCTTCTTTTTTTTTCTTATTTTATAATATTAGATAACTTAAAAATCTAATTGCAAACTATCAAAGGGAGAAATTATATTTGCCCTCTGTGATGCCTGTAAGTGTAAATATACCATTGTACTGCTTAGGCTACTATGGCCAAGCAGTTCTTTTATGGTGTGAATATTTACTCCATTATCTAATAAATGTGTGGCAAAAGAATGCCGTAATGTGTGTGTAGAAAACCCTTGGTTTTGTAAACCAATTTTTGCAATATTTTTTTGTATGAAATGCTGAATACTTCTAGGATGCATAGGTTTGCCATTTGTACAACCTTCAAATAAATAAGTTGTAGGTTTATACATTTTGTAATAATTTCTAAGTGGTATTAGTAAATGTTTTGGTAAAATGGTAAAACGTTGTTTATTACCTTTTCCAACTACTACTTTTATTTCATATTTTTCACTATCAACATCTGCCAATTTAACGTTACACAACTCATTTAACCGTAAGCCAGTACCATAAAACAAACTAGCAATCATTACATGTTTAGTGTTTTTTATTGTTGATAACAATGAGTGTATTTGCTGTAAGCTAAATAACCTTGGCAGTTTATGCTCTTTACGTGGGTAGAAAGATGTTGGAATAATAAAAGGATTAACAAATACGTATTTGTAATAAAAACTACAAGCTGCACTTACTTGATGGCATTTTGCCCTGCTTGAGTTGAACTCAACTTTTAGAAAACAAATATATTCAACTATGTTTTGTTGCGATATATGTTGAGGTAGTATTGTGTTATAATGTGCAAAAAGAAAACGTATTTGAGACACATAATTCAAAATCGTTTTTGGAGAATAATTTTTTGCATACAAAATATTTTTTAATTGTTGAAGCTGCTTAATGGCTTCTTCATTTAGTAAAACTTTACTGTATTGATTTTTTTTAAAGTCATTTTTTTATTTAAAAGAGTTAGGAGATATTTGATTTTTAAATTGTTTACTGTTAATTTATTTTACCTTACTAAATGCCAGCATGTTTATCATCCAATTAGGTAGGGGTTTTGATTGATTTCTTTTTTTTAAATTTAAATACCAACCAATTTTTTTTAATATAGGAATTTTGTGTGTTTCTACTAGCTCAATCAAAGTTCCATCTGGGTCTTCGGCATAGCAAAAACGACCAGCAGCATTTTCCATTGCAAAGCTTTCATTACTATCTACAGTAAAGTGAATATCATGTTGATTTAAATGTTTATTTAGTGCAGCCATATCAAGCACATCAAAGCAAAGATGTATGAAACCACAATCACCCCAAAAACGATTTTTAAAAATATGAGTTCTTTCTTCATCCAAGCACTGCACCAATTCAATTTCAACATCTCCTAGTAGTTTATTGAAGGCCCCAATACCTGTTGCTTGCTTTTTTAATAACACTCTTCTACAATTTGTTGCTTTGGCTAAATCATTATCATTACACACAGCTTGTACATCATACACAATATTTGTAGTGCCCAATATTTGAGTGTAAAACTGAATTGCTTTTTCCATGTTTTTTACTCCAATAATTGCACCAGCTATTCCTCCATTATTTTTATTTGAGGTTTTAAACCATTCTTTACTTTCAATAAAATTAAATTTATTTCCTAAGCCATCATGTAACCAAAAATGTGCTTTTCCTTGGGGATCTGTTTGTATAGCTGATGTTTTAAGAGAAGTTTGAGTGATAAAATACTCATGTGTTTTTTTTGTAGACTTGCACTTAATTTTTGCAGCATAAATTCCTAAATCTCCATAGCTGGGCTCTTGGCATGGATGTTCAGGTTTTTTGTTGTTATACTGCCAAATTTCTACCCCACCGCCACCTGCCAAATTCATACTTAATACGGCTTGTCTATTAAATACTTTGCCTCCAGTATATTTGGTCATTAAGTTAGCATCAGATGTATCGTTAAATATTAGCACATTCATACCTAATACATTTTTGTAATGCATCATAGTTTCATGAATGTTGGTAACACCAATACCAATTTGTTGTATGCCCGAAATGTATGTATGAATATTCACTTTGATTTTTAATAGGGTATTTCTGTTTATGACTCTAAGCCTTTTTTACGAGCAATATAATAATATAAAAATGGTAAATACCATTTTATGTATAACAATAATTTTTCTTGTTTTGCAATAATAACATGTTTTCTTTTTTTCTCTATTGCATTTATTATTTTTTTTACACAAATATCAACAGGTATGCCATTAAGCTGCCCTCTATCTCTTACATTGTAAGCTGTTCCATTTTCAGTAAGTGCTGAAAGAGAAATAGGAGTATCTATACGCCCAGGGCTTACAATTGTTATGGATAAACCTTTGATGGTGTGCTCAGATTGTAAGGTTTCAAAAAAAGCTTTTAAAGCATGTTTTGAAGCTGCATAACCACCACGTAAAGGGTAACCCATAAGCCCGGCTACACTACTTATTACAACAATGTGGCTTTGCAGTTGTTTTGTAAAAAATGGAAGTAAAGTTTTAGCCATTGTTATGGGTACAAAATAATTAATTTCCATCAGTTTTCTAAAAACATCTATATTGGTTTTTGTGGTTATAGATCTTTGTGTAACACCAGCATTTAAAATTACTATATCTATTTTGCCAAATTGTTGTTTTGCCTGTTGGGTTAAAGATTCTATAGCATTAATCTCTAATAAATTTGCAGGTATAATTTTGCAATGTTCAGTTTTTTGCAAACACTGTTGTTGTATAAACTCTAAGGCAACTATGTTACGAGCAGTTAAAATTAATTTAGCTTGCATTGCTGCAAATTGCATGGCTAACTCTGCACCAATACCTGAAGATGCTCCTGTAATAAAAACTACTTTATCTTTAAAAGGCATTTTTACGATAATTTAGCATTCGTTTATAGGTATCAATCATGTCTTGTTGAGAAGCTCCTTTTTTATACATTCTCACCACTTTTAAGTTAGCTTTTTGCACTGTAAGCCAACTGTTTTCAGTATATTTTCTAGCACTAAAAAGTGTAGATTTTGGTATGAGTTTAAAACTGCCTTTTTTACGAATTTTTGCTAAAAAATCATAATCTTCCATTATTAGCATTTCATTATTAAAGCCACCAACCTCATCAAATAATTGTTTTGTAACAAATATAGTTTGATCTCCACCTCGGCAAAATAATACATCAAACCTTGTAAAAAAAGCATTAAGTTTTAATAACAGTTGTTTGCTATCAAAACAGCTCCGGTAACAACCACAATTGTATTTTTTTTGTATAGCGTTTTCTATATCTGCTAAAAATGTACTTGGGGGTTTTGCATCAGCATGTACAAAATAATATACCGGGGCAGTTGCAAAATTTATTGCATAATTCATTTGTCCTGCTCTACCTTTTATAGGAGATGTTATAACAGTTGCACCTACTTTTTGGGCAATTTCTACCGTATTGTCTCTACTTCCACCATCGCTTACAATAATTTGCACATCGTTATTAGCTGTTGCTGCAAGTAAATGGCTAATGCATGCTTCAATATTTTCTTCCTCATTAAAGGTTGGTATAATTACAGAAATGTTCATCTAAAAAAATACGCTAATTTTTAGTTTTAGCGTAAGGTAAATATGTAAATAATTAAAAATTAAGCAAAAAGTAGGCAGTAATTTATTTTTACCAATATAAATATTATCACTAAATTAATCAGCAACTACACCACCACAACTGCTACCGGCACCTGCTGTGCACCCATAACAGTGTTGTTTTACAATAATATTTCTATTTAAAAAAGCATCAATATCAAAATCTTTTAAGTGCTGTTTGCCTGTGCAAGCAATTTTAAGATCAAGCATTTGGTTAAAATCACAGTCGTACAAATATCCATCCCAACCAATTGAAATTGTATTTCTACACATTACATTTTGTGCTGCTGTTGGGTTAAAAGCATCAATTAGTTTTTCCATGTATTGCTCATAACTGCCTGATACTAATAAATAATCTAAATATCTGCTAATAGGAATATTAGTTATGGCAAATAATTCATTAAAGCTTATGCCGTAATGCACCATCAATTGTTCCTTATATTCCTTCTGCAAAGTATCTTGCGGAGGGGGTAAAAATGCACCAGCTGGGTTATATACCAAGTTTAATATTAGCCCAGTACCTTCAACGCCATAGCCAACTTCGTTTAGCATTTTTAATGCATCAATACTGTCGGTAAATACACCGCCACCTCGTTGCCTATCTGTTCTATCTTGTGTGTAAAATGGTAGTGATGATACTACTTCTACATTATTATCTTTATAAAATTGAGGTAAATCATAATATTTTTTATTTGCCCTAATTATAGTAAGGTTGCAACGTACAATTACATGCCTATTTAATTGCTTAAGTTCTGTAACAAACCATCTAAAGTGTGGGTTCATTTCAGGTGCACCTCCAGTTAAATCTATAATTTTTAAGGAAGGGTTTGCTGCAATAACATCTAAACACTGCTGCATTGTTTCTTTTGTCATTATTTCCTTCCTGTCAGGCCCTGCATCAACATGGCAATGTTTGCAAACTTGGTTGCACATTTTACCCATATTTACCTGAAAAACCTCTACTGCTGTTGGTTTTAAAGGTAGTAAGCCTATGTTTTTAAGTTTGCTTGCAAAAGGAGGAAAACGCTCTGGATCTTTTTCAAGTATTTCTAATTGGTGCTCTGAATCTGCCAATTCGTGAAACATTGCTTTTAATGACTTCATATCGTAATTATAAAAATAGTTGTTGTTTTAATATCAAATTTAATCAATGATTTTGCATTGATAGCTTTTTAGTTAAAAGTTTAGTTTCACTTACGTAAAAACTTTATATTGGTATTTGAAGTATTCTTTAACAATTATTTTAAATATTTTATATAATTATTTAATATTAAATTGTTTTTTTTAATTTTTACTATTTCATTTCAAAATCAGCTTGCTTAGTATCTGCTGAATTTGTGCCAATAAATATGCTGAATTTTCCGGATTCTAATACCATATTTCCATTTCTATCATAAAACGATAAATCTTTATTGTTTAAGGTAAAAGAAACGGTTTGGGTTTCGCCAACTTTTAGCATTATTTTTTTGTAGGCTTTCAATTCTTTAACGGGTCTTACGATAGATGCTGCATAGTCTCTAATATATAATTGTACAATTTCTTCTCCATCTACCTTTCCGCTATTGGATATTTTAATACTAGCAGTAATGGGTTGTGTTTTGGTAATGGTTTTGGCCGATAAATTTACATCGCTATATGTAAAAGTGGTGTAGCTTAAGCCATAACCAAAAGGATATAACGGATCGTTTTTAACATCTCTATACCTACTAAACCAATTGCCAGCATCATCTGTGGGCTTAGGGCGGCCTGTATTAAAATGGTTGTAATAAATAGGTATTTGGCCGGTAGAATAAGGGAAAGTAACAACTGTTTTTGCTGATGGATTAAACTCTCCAAGTAACATTGAAGCAATTGCATTTCCATGTTCAGTACCCAAAATCCAGCACTGCACCAATGCATTTACCATTGGTTCTGCTTGGGTTAAAATTAATGGTCTTGCACTGCTTACTAAAGCTACTACTGGTTTTCCTGTTTTTTGTAGTGCTGCTAACAATTCTAACTGTCCGTTACTAATTACTGGGTTCGATAAAGATCTATCTTCTCCAGCCATTTTACCACTTATACCAATATTTACAACAATCACATCTGCAGCTTCAGCATTTTGTATTGCCTCAGCAATTAAAGTTGCAGAAGTTGAATTATCTCCATTATAGCCATTGCAAAAACTTACGTTGCTAAAATTCTTTTTTAATCCTTCATAAACTGATACTGCATCATTTGCATTGCCTTGTGCTACCCAAAAATCAAACATATCTGCCTTACTGTTTGCATAATAACCAATTAAAGCAATTTTTTGATTTTTATTTAATGGCAAGATGCTATTACTATTTTTTAATAATACGATAGATTCTTCTGCAGCTTTCTTTGCTATGTTTCTATTTTCTGTGGTAAACATGGCTGCTTTTTCTCTGGCCTCATCACAAAATTTAAAAGGATCTTCAAATAAGCCCAATCTAAATTTTTGATATAAAATTTTACCAACAGCTTCATCTAATTGTGCTAAGGTTATTTTCTTTTCACGTAACAATTCTGGTAAATATTTTTCTGAAACTTTACTTTCCATATCCATCATGGAGCCTGCTTGCAGGGCTTTTAAAGCAGCGTCTTTACCATCTTTAGCAAGGCCATGGTTTATAGTTTCGTTAAAAGATGCCCAGTCACTTACAATAAAACCTTTAAAGCCCCATTTATTTTTAAGCACATCAGTTACTAAATATTTGTTGGCACTAGCAGGCACACCATCTACCACATTAAAAGCATTCATCACTGTAGCTGCACCAGCATCTACAGCAGCTTTATAGGGTGGTAAATATTTGTTCCAAAGCAATGGTCTGCTAACATCTACTGTATTATATTCTCTTCCAGCTTCTACCAAACCATAAGCGGCAAAGTGCTTTACACATGCCATGATATGTGCATTATCATTAAGGTTGCCTTGCAAACCCCTAACTCTTGCTGCAGAAACTACTCCAGCTAAATAAGGGTCTTCACCAGCACCTTCCATAATACGGCCCCAGCGTGGGTCGTTAGTTACATCACTCATGGGTGCAAAGGTCCAATGCACACCTGCTGCGGCAGCTTCTTTAGCATGTATTGATGCGTTTTTTTCTATACCTGCTACATTCCAACTACAAGCCTCAGCTAACGGAATTGGGAAAATAGTTTTATATCCATGTATCACATCATACCCAAAAAGCAACGGTATTTTTAACCTACTTTTCATTGCCTCTTGTTGTACTGCCTTGGTATCGGCAACACCAACTACATTTAATAGTGATCCTACTCTACCATCTCTAACCATTTTTGCTTTTTCATTTTGGCCAGCATCAGTAGCGGCAGGGCCAGTAAATGCACCTCCGTTTAATTGGTTAAGTTGCCCAGCTTTTTCTTGTGCTGTCATTCTTCCTAACAAATCAGTAACCCTTTGTTGTATAGGTAATTTTGGGTTAAGATAGGGTAGTGGTGCTTGTGCAAAAGTGAGCATGCAAACTTGTATAAATGCAAATGATAAAATAAATTGTTTCATGTATATTTTTATGGTGATGTTGTAAAAGCATTATTATGATTAAGATTTTATTAAAACAATACAGGCTTGATAAGGTAACAATTCAACCACATTATTTATTGCTTTTATTGGGGTAAGATTGTTTATTAATTCAGTACCTATAACAAAATTAGCAGGTAGGGTAATTTTACTTTTTTTATCACTAAAGTTTAATAACACTAACACTGATTTTTCTCCATTAGTACGTTTAAATGCAAATACTGTTGGGTTTGGTTTGTCAATTAGTTCGTAATTGCCATACACAAACAAATCTTTATTGTCAGCTCTAACTTTTGTGAGTTTTCTAAAATAATTTAGGCAACTATTTGCATCATTTTCTTGTTGTGCAGCATTTATAGAAGCATAATTAGGGTTTATTTTTAGCCAAGGTTTACCATTTGTAAAACCTGCATTATTTGTAGTGTCCCACTGAAAAGGAGTTCTGCCATTATCTCTCGATACAAGTTTTTGTTTCTCTACATATTCTGTAATATCACCACCTTTATTTTTTATTTCGAGGTATTTATTTTTTGTACCTACATCGTTATAATCATCAATACTATTAAACTTTATGTTTGTCATTCCAAGCTCATCACCATTATAATAAAAGGCTGTACCTCTCATAGTTAGTACAAATGTGCTTAGCATTTTTGATGATACTTCTCTAAACTCCGGACTATCGTTTCCAAATTTATTTACCATACGGGGCTGATCGTGATTGGCTAAAAATATGGAGAGCCAACCTTTTTCAGCAAATGCACTATCATATCTTGAATATATTTTTTTGTATTTATTTAAGCCAAATTCGTTTAAGTTGGTACCAATATCTACTCCTTCAAAATGGTATGCAATGTTTAATTCTTTTCTATCTTCTTCTACAAATTCTAACGCTTGTGCAGGAGTGCTACCAGCACCTTCAGCTACAGTCATTATATCGTATTTGCTTAACACTTCGTTATGCATTTCTTTAATGTACGTATGTAAATGTGGCCCTACACCATAATATTTTATTACATCTTTTTCGTAACCAGCAGGTAGTACAGGCCAACTTGTATCTTTTGATGCAAATTGAAAAGCATCCATCCTAAATCCATCAATACCTTTATCTGCCCAATACTTCATTATATCATACACTTCTGTTCTTACTTTTGGGTTTTCCCAATTTAGGTCAGGCTGTTTTTGAGAAAAATAATGAAGATAATATGAATTTGTAAGGGAATCATATTTCCAAGCGTCGCTATTTACATCAAAAAAACTCCAACGGTATGGTGGTTTTCCTTTTTCTGCAGGCCACCAATGATAATAATTTCTGTATGGGTTTGTACGGCTGCTACGGCTTTGCTTAAACCATTCATGCTCATCACTACTATGGTTAACTACTAAATCCATAATTAATTTAATTTCTCTTTTGTGCATCTCTGCTAAAAGAGTATCAAATTCTTCCATGGTACCAAAGTCTTTAAAAATAGTACGATAGTTGCTAATATCGTAGCCATTATCATCATTTGGAGATTCGTATATTGGGTTTAGCCAAACAGCATTTATTCCTAAACTTTTTATATAATCTAATTTTGAAATTATACCCTTAATATCTCCAATACCATCTCCGTTACTATCTTTAAAACTTCTTGGATATATTTGATATACTACAGCTTCCTTCCACCATTTTTGTTTTGTTGTGGGCATGTTTTTAGGTGTTTTATTTTGTTGTGTACAACTTAGTAAAAATAGGAGTATGAATCCCCAAAATCTCCAAAAGGATGATATTTTATTAAGATAATTTGCTGAATTTTTTATTTGCATTGTGTTTAATTTTACTACAGTCTGAACCGATATTAATGGGCTTTGGTATGGTTAGATTATTAATTAAGGTTTACTTTTATTA
>JANMAV010000070.1:0-10338 GCA_031360055.1 Ferruginibacter sp. | reverse complement strand
TCAGACGTGTGCTCTTCAGATATATTATTTTTTACTAGCATTGCAACTAATTATGAACCTAAAACAATTATCTAAAGAGCTTAATCTATCCATATCTACAGTATCTAGAGCTTTAAGAGATAGCAAAGAGATTAGTGCAGCCACAAAGGTTAAAGTGCTAGCAAAGGCTAAAGAAATGAATTACCATGCAAACCCATTTGCAAGTAATTTAAGAAGGCAAAAAAGTAAAACCATTGCTGTAGTAATACCTGAAATAGCAAATAACTTTTTTTCATTGGCCATTAATGGTGCAGAATCTTTTGCACAAGGAAAAAATTACCATGTACTAATTTATCAAACTCACGATGATTTACAAACTGAAATATCAATATTAAAACACTTACAAAATGGCAGGGTAGATGGTATAATGGTTTCTTTATCTAGCCAAACAAATGATACAACACATTTTGCAGATGTAAAAAAACAAGGTATTCCAATTGTATTTTTTGATAGGGTAGCTGAAGATATTGATGTGCCGAAAGTAACTACCAATGACTATATAAGTGGATACACTGCTACTGAACATTTAATAAGTAGGGGCTGCAAAAAAATTGCTTTTTTATCAATTTCAAACTTTTTATCCATAGCAAATAATAGAAAAAAAGGCTATGAAGATGCACTGTTAAAACATCAAATTCCTACAAACGAGAATTTCATTTTACCATGTACTCGAAATGCAGAAATAAACAAAAATTTAATAACAACATTACTAACTGGCAAAAATAGACCTGATGGTATATTTGCTTGTGTAGAAGAATTGGCTATTAATTGTTACACCATTTGCGATACTTTACAAATACACATACCTACACAAATAAAGCTTATAAGTTTTTCTAATTTACAAACTGCTGATATACTTAACCCTTCTCTTACTACCATTACACAACCAGCGTATGAAATAGGTAAACAAGCCGCTACTGTATTGTTTAAACTAATAGAAAATGTTGATGAAAAACTTATAGAAAGGCAAACTGTTTTAGAAGCTTCTTTGATAGAAAGAAAATCTACAAACTAAAAACTTATACATTTTATTTAAAATAATTATTGAATTATTACAACAAATGTTGATACAAAAACAGCAGCAAGTGTATACTTGCCGCTGTTTTTGTATCAAAATGATTTACTATTTAGGCCAAAGGCCTAGCATTTAATCATAGATTGTATTATACTGAAAGTTAAAAACTTTTGACAAAATGTTGTTGCACTTGGATATTAATAGTATACTTTCAGAGATTTTTTTTCTAAATACTACTTAGTCTAAAGTAACCTTTTCCATTTTATCTCCTCCTTTAATATCATCTAAAAATTCAAGACCACTCGTTAATTTTCCAAAACATGTATGCACACCGTCAAGGTGCTGTGTACCTTGCCTATTGTGGCATATAAAAAATTGAGACCCACCAGTATTTTTGCCTCGGTGTGCCATACTTAGTACACCTCTATCATGCTGTTGGTTGGGTGCATTAGTTTCGCAAGCAATGCTGTAGCCTGGCCCACCAGCACCTGTACCATCAGGGCAGCCAGTTTGTACCATAAAGTTTGGTATTACCCTATGAAAACTTAGCCCGTCATAATATCCTTTTGATACTAATTTTTTAAAATTTTCAACTGCTATTGGTGTAGCATCATCATACAATTCAAAACCTAATTCGCCTTTATTTGTAAGTATTTTTCCTGTTGTAGTCATATATTATATTTATTTATGGGCAAAATTATGGCTTTACATCTCAAAAACTTTTCTATTTTTATAATATTTATTTTAGTTCAAAATTTAACTCTTTCACATCTCTGCTATTACCACCTACAAACAATTTAAAATTACCTGGCTCTACTATAAATTTATAATTGGCATTATAAAATTTTAAATCTTCAGCTGTAATTTTAAAACTTATTTCTTTGCTTTCACCAGCTTTTAAAAATACTTTTTCAAAATCTTTTAACTCTTTTACAGGTCTAGTAATGCTGCCAACCATTTGCCGGGTATATAATTGCACAGTTTCATAGCCTGCAGTGTTGCCAGTGTTTTTTAAAGTTACTGTTGCTTTTATGTTCCCTGTTTGAGTAAGTGTAGTATTACTTAATGTAAAGTTGGTATAAGTAAATGTGCTGTAGCTTAAGCCAAACCCAAATGGATATAAGGGGTCGTTAGATACGTCTAAATAATTACTCCTGAATTTTTGAAACCATTTACCACTTTCTAAAGGGCGGCCGGTATTTTTATGAGAATAATATAAAGGCAACTGCCCTACATTTTGTGGGAATGAAGTAGTGAGTTTGCCTGAAGGATTTACATCACCAAACAACACATCGGCAATGGCATTACCAGCCTCACTACCACCAAACCATACATTTAAAATAGCTGGTACGTTTTTATTTTCGTCAACCAAAACCATTGGCCTGCCGGCAAATAAAACTAACACTACTGGCTTACCTGTTTTTAATAATGTTGCTAATAAAGTACGTTGTACATCAGGTATTTGTAAATCGGTACGGCTACTACTTTCGCCACTCATTTCACTAGCTTCACCTAAAGTTGCAATTATTATATCACTTTGATTTGCCACGGCAAGTGCTTCATCAAGCAATTGTATATCCGTTTTATTATCTCTTCCTAAACTACGACCAAACACGGTAGCGTTTGCTTCTAAAGCACTATCACTGGCAAGGTTGCTACCTTTGGCATACAACACTTTACCATAGCTGCCAAGAGCATTTTGCAAGCCTTCGGTAACGGTAATGGCTTTGTTAAAATCGGTAGCTACACTCCATGTGCCAGGCATGTTTTCTTTGTTATTTCCTAAAGGGCCTATTACTGCTATGGTACCCGATTTTTTTATTGGCAACAGATTGTTTTGATTTTTTAGCAAAACAAAACTTTCCGCCGCTATAGCCCTTGCAGCTTTAATATTTGCTGGGGTATATATCTCCGTTTTGCTGCGTTGCACATCGCAAAATTTGAAAGGGTTGTCAAACAAACCTAACTTGTATTTTGCTTCCAATACCCAACGGCAAGCATCATCAATTTGTTTTTGTGTAACCCTGCCTTCGGCTAATGATTTTTTTAAAGTACTCAAAAATCCTTCACCCACCATATCCATATCTACACCTGCATTCAAAGCCAAAGCAGATACTTGTTGCAGGTTGCCCATTCCATGATCTATCATTTCATTGATGCCTGTATAATCTGTTACCACAAAACCTTTAAAGCCCCATTGCTTACGCAACACATCATCAAGCAACCATTTATTGCCTGTTGCTGGCACAGCATCTATTTCGTTAAACGATGCCATAATACTACCTGCCCCTGCATCTATAGCTGCTTTATAAGGAGGTAAATAGGTATTGTATAAACTCAATCTGCTCATATCAGTTGTATTGTAATCTCTACCAGCTTCTGCTGCACCATACGCAGCATAATGTTTTACGCAAGCCATAATATTGCTGTTTTTACTGTAGTCGCCTTGATAACCTTTTACCATTGCTTTTGCAATAGCCGAACCTAAAAATGGATCTTCTCCACTACCTTCTGCAATACGACCCCAACGGGCATCTCGGCTAATGTCAACCATCGGGCTAAAGGTCCATCCTATGCCATCGGCACTTGCTTCGGTGGCAGCTATTCTAGCACTTTGCTCAATGGCTGCAAGGTTCCAAGTGCATGATAATGCTAAGGGAATGGGAAACTCCGTCATGTAACCATGTATTACATCCATACCAAAAATAAGTGGAATTTTTAGGCGGCTTTCTTCTACGGCTACTTTTTGTACAGCGGCTATTTTTTCTACGCCTTTTATGTTAAACAAGCCACCAACTTTACCTTCTTTTATTTTTTTGCCAATATCTGAACTTTTGGCTAAGCCTGTAGTAAAGTCGCCTGAGCTTGGTAAGTTTAACTGCCCAAGTTTTTCATCAATAGTCATTTTTTTCATTAACCCATCTACAAATGTTTTCATTTTTGGGTTAGGTGTTTGGGCTTGTGTGGTGGCGGCAAACAAGCATGTGGTTAGGGTGAGGAGGAGTTTTATTTTGTTCATGTTTGATTGGTTTTTTAAGATTTTTATGAGTGTTTATTTTTTAAATTTAGTTAGACCTCACCCCCGACCCCTCTCCAAGGGAGAGGGGAGCTTATACTCCATTTAGTTTTTTTGAATCGAGGGATTAAATTCTACAATTATTTTTTCATTTTTGTTGAGCAAACATCCAATGCATAAATGTTGGTTCGGCAAATGCATTATCCCAACTATTGTGGTTGGCATTTTCATAAATAGTAAGCTTTACTTTACCTCCCATTGCTTGTATTGCTGCTGCCATATCTTTACTTAATTGTGGGTTTACCACATCATCTTTACTACCATGAAAAACCCACCAATTTGTTTTTGTTAGTTTGTTTGCAGTGGCTACATCGGCACCACCACAAATAGGCATTGCAGCAGCAAATGTTTTTGGCAAACGCCTTACTATCTCAAACGTACCCATGCCACCCATTGATAAACCGCCAACATATATTTGCTTTTTATTGATGGGGTATTGTTTTTTTAGTTTCTTGTATAATTGCAATAATAGGTTCATGGCTACACTTGGTTCACCATCAATTTTAAATGAAAAAATTCTTTGTCCATTTACAGTATTGCTGCTAACATTACTCCAATAACTACTTAATGCACATTGTGGAAAAACAATTATTGCAGGGTATTTTTGGCGAATACTATCTCTTAGAAACAACGCTGCACCATGAGATAATTGGGCTTCGTTATCGTTGCCTCTTTCGCCACTGCCATGTAAAAAAATTACGAGTGGATAGGTTTTTGTTTTGTCGTAATTAATGGGCAACAACAACCTATATGGAAGGGTATCATTTTGTTGAATGAATAATTGTTTTGTGTAGAGGGAATTATCTTGTGCATAGGAAGTGCAGCAGATTAATACCAATAGGATGGTGAGAATGTGTTTCATGTTTTGGAACGCCAATTTTATGATTTTAATGTTTGCCGCAGATTCGCTGATTTTTGTTTTAAAATTTATTTTAATATTTATAAATCATATTTTTTAGAAAGTTTTGCCGCAGATTCAATAATTTTTATTTTGTATAAATAACTCTTTTGTGTTGCAACGATGACTCAAAAAAATTTACAATTAAACCAATTGTCAATTTGGAGGCTTTTAAATAATTTATAGTTTGTGCATAATGCTTCTCAATTATTTGTGATTTGCACTTTACTTCTAAAATTATATTTTTCTCTACCACAAAATCAGCGAAATAACTATGTGGCAAAATAATGCCTTTATAATGTATTGGAAATTCTGTTTCTCTTTCATAAAAAATTCCCTTTTGCTTAAATTCATATTCAAGAGCATCTTTATAAACTATTTCTGAAAATCCAGACCCCAGTTCTGAATGCACACTCATAGCTGCACCAATAATTTTATAGGTTTCATTTTGATATGGATATTCTTCTTCGGTTAAAATTGGGGGCATATTTAGATTGTAATTTGTGATAAAAATTATTTATTTAAAAAAACTTTTGCCGCTTATTCGCTGATTTTTTATTACCTAACAGATTAAAAATAATTATCCTTAATCTGTTAATCTGCAGCATAATTTTTTTTAGTTTGCCAATTTTCAAAAAGAATTTTTACCGCTAATTCGCTGATTTTTTATTACCTAACTGATTAAAAATAATTATCCTTAATCTGTTAATCTGAGGCATAATTTTTTTTTAGTTTGCCGATTTTCAAAAAGAATTTTTACCGCTGATTCGCTGATTTTTTATTACCTAACTGATTAAAAAAAATGATTCTTAATCTGTTAATCTGAGGCTTAATTTTTTTTTGGTTTGCCGATTTCCAATAGAATTTTTACCGCTAATTCGCTGATTTTTATTACCTAACTGATTTAAAATAATGATTCTTAATCTGTTAATCTGCGGCATAATTTTTTTAGTTTGCCGATTTCCAATAAAATTTTTGCCGCTGATTCGCTGATTTTTATTACCTAACTGATTAAAAATAATCATCTTTAATCTCCTAATCTGCGGCAAAACATTTACTGCCCTATTTTAAAACCCAACTTATCCAAACCCTTTTTAATTTCTGGGCAACTCATAAACAATTTCCACATTAACCCGGTTCTGTAATTTTCTATCATTACAATTATTGGCCCTTGGTCAATAGCCAAATGGCTTTTAGCATACCAGTTTTTGGTTTCATTAAACCCATCTACAAACCCGTATTCACTCCAAATTTTATCTCCCAAATCATAATAAAAATGTTTTAGTGCTTTCATGCTATACTCAGGTGTGTAAGGAAATGCCGATAGAGCGGCCGTAGGTGCAATGGTGCCCCCATCGTTATCGGGTGAGTAAGCATCGTAGCCGTTGTAGGTATCGCCTGCGGTGAGCCCCCAACAGTTCTCACCATAGCCTTTAAATGCTTTAGGGTTGGCTACACAATAATCATGATTTATTAAAGTGTGGTTTTTATTTTGTTGCCAATAATCGGCATAATTGTCTTTTAAATTTGTTGGGTTTAATCCTAAAAAAGAATAATGACTAAAAAATAATGGACCGCCATAATCAAACCCTAGCGGCAATACATGACCATAAAAGGTTTTGCCATTTTTAAAAAAATTACTTTGTGCCCAACCTCTGTGATAGACACTTGCTGGCACTGGATAATTTGTTGCACTTGCTGCCAACACATACATAATTAAGCACTCATTAAACCCTCGTACAGGAAAGTTCATTGCCCATCCATTGTTAGGGCTCCAATGCCAATACAATACATCTTCGCCAGCTTTGGTAAACCAGTTAAACTCAACATCATTCCACAAACCATTTATTCGGTTTCTTAATTCACCCTCCACATTATTATTGGCATTAAAATATTGCCTTGCACATAGCAACCCTTGTAATAAATAGGAACTCTCCACTAAATCTGCCCCATCATCTTTTCGGCTAAAAGGAATTGTTTTGCCGGTAGCACCATTTAACCAATGTGGAAATACGCCATGGTAAGCATCTGCCTTGGCTAAAAACTTAACCATCTTCAATAAAAATTTTGCAGCAGTATCTCTTGTTATCCATTTACGATCAGCGGCTACAATTACACTCATTACGCCAAAGCCTGTGCCACCGCTGGTTACCACTTCGTCACCATAATCATAAGCCACGTTGCTACGCTCTCTACTCATACCACTTATAGGGTGTGCAAAATCCCAAAAATACCTAAAAGTTTGTTTTTGGACTAGATCTAAAAGTGCAGTATCTGTAAGGTTTTTTGGACGGTTAAGGGGATTGAATGTTTTGTTTTGCTTACTGTTTTGAGCAAAAATATTAGATGAAATAAAAAGCAATATTGATAAAAATATTTTCAGCATGATTATGTATTATTTTATTTCACACAAAGAAAAAAAGGTTACGGCGAAACAAAGTAGCATTTTCGTTGTGCTCTTTGTTATCGTTGTTTCTTTGTGTGAAACCATTGTGTGAAACTGTCTTTATAAATATGGTGCTGTAAACCCTAGCGATGTCATTGCTGATTTTACCTCGGGGCAACTTGTAAATAAATTCCAAATTAGGCCACTGCGATGGTTCTCTATATTTACAATTATTGGCCCTTGGTCTATTGCCAAAAAAGAATCGGCAAACCAAGGGTCGCTGAGTTTAAAGCCATCTACAAAACCATATTGTTTAAAAATTTTATCGCCTAAAACATAGTAGTAAAACTTTAGTGCTTTCATACTTTCGGTAGGGGTGTATGGCATTGATGATAAGGCAGCTGTTGGTGCAATAACACCAACATCATTTGTTGGTGAACTTGCAGTGTAGCCACTTGGTATATCGCTTGCTGTTAAACCCCAGCAACTATCGCTGTAACCATAATAACCACGTGGGTTTGCTATACAATAATTGTAATTAATTAGAGTGTGGTTTTTTGTTTGCGTAGCGTAATTTGCATAGGTATCTGTTAAGCCATTTGGGTTGATGCCTAAAAAGGAATAATGCTCAAAAAATAATGGGCCTCCAAGGTTAGGCCCAAGGGGTAAAGGCACACCAAAATAAGTAGCTCCATTTACAAAACTGCTGTTGCCATTACTTACAAAACCATTTGTATAAACAGATGTAGGTATGCTGTGTGTGGGTGATGCTTTTGCAAGAATATAGGTCATCAACGTTTCGTTCCAACCCTTAATTTGAAGGTTAATTGCAAAGCCAAAATTGGGGCTCCAATGCCAGGTTAATACATTTTGTGTGCCTTGCCTAAACCAATCCCACTCCACTCGGTTGTAAATGGTATTTATATCGTTTCGTAAGGCAGTTTCGGCAGCATCGTTAGCATTAAAATATTGCCTTGCACATAGTAAGCCTTGCATTAAAAAGCCCGTCTCCACAAGGTCGGCACCATTATCGTTGGCACTAAAAGGTATAACGGTACCATTAGCACCATTTAACCAATGTGGGTATGCCCCATGAAAAGTTTGTGCCGTATTTTTTAAAAAAGCCACCATGGTTTGAATACGGCTAAACCCTTGTTGCTTGGTAATAAAATTTCTATTTATACCAGTTATTAAAGCCATTACGCCAAAGCCTGAGCCACCGCTTGTTACCAAATCGCCAGAGGTATTGCGTTCTCTTGCTAAGCCACTTATTGGATGGCCAAAATCATAAAAATATTTTAGCGTTTGCTGCTGCACCAAATCAAGCAGGGCTGCATCGGTAATAGTGGGAAATTTTCGGGAAGAATCTATCCGAGTAAAAAAATCAATGTCGGTGTTTGTTTTTAGCGTATTGTTTTTTGCTGAAAGCAAACTAGCATCAATTTTTATTTTGTATTTGGTTAAAAATTGCAGAGCAATTTGTGGTGTTACTACAACAGTATTATTATTATTGGCAAAGGTATAGTTTGCAGCAACAGCAGTACCCGTGGTCGTTGTAAGCATTATTTTTTGGGTAGCCGATGTTTGATTTACAGGTACGGAAAAATTTACTTTTATAATAGCTTGTGTAGCAACATTATAAAATGGTAGAGCAGTAATGTTGTCTATTATTGTATTATTGTAAACAAAATTTTCATTATCGGGAGTTGCAGTTGTTGAGGAGCCACTATCGCTTTTTTTACAAGAAAAAAATAGAAGTACTACCAAACAAAAAGATACATATTTCATACAATTGTTTTAGATCATAAAAAAAATACTGCAAAAATGATGCAGTATTTTTTTAAGGTATAATATTTTACCTGCCTTGTTTTTCAAGTATATATAAAGCATTAATTTCTGCATCAGTAAGTGCTTTATTATATATTCTAACCTCATCCATACTACCTTGTAATAAACCATGAAAACCAAGTGTAGGTGAGTTTGTAAAACCTGCACTAGTGTTAGGGAAACTTCCTAGTATAACTCTTTTGTTGCCATTATATATCAATGGCCCAAGCCCCGTTCTTACTCTAAAATTATTATTTGATACTCTTGTGTTGTTTGCAAATAAATCAATAATACTTGTAGCCCCATCATATCTTAAAATATATTGTACCCATTTATTTGCAGATGGTACTTTTTGATAATCTACACCAGCATTTCCAAAATCATTTATATTATCTCCACCGCTTCTATTTCCATTTGCAAAACTTCCTATCCAACTATGAAGATATAAATTTTCGTCACTTGGTGGGTGATTACCAGTTTCTGAACCCATGTTAACAATAGAAAGCCAATCATTTTCAACAGTTGAATCTCTAGCAATAGATAAAAAACTGGTTAGTTTCGTACCAGTGTTAGCAAATTTTACCCATGCACTTACTGTAACACTACCAATAGCATTAGTTGCTGCCAATGCAGTAAAAGCTGGGTAAGTCATGTAGCCTTGGTTAAATAGTATACCTTGCCCTTTTATGCCAGTGGTAAACGTGGCATTACTTTCAAGGCTAGGGAATGCACCTGATTTTGATTCTCTTTTATCGGTATCAAAACTCCAATACGCCAATAAATTGCTTGTAGCAACTTGACTTGAATTAGTGAAGCCACCAGGCACCGGTGGTGGATCTCCTTTTACCACATCGTCATTTCTATCAGCTTTTGTACAACCACCAATTGCAACAATAAAAATGGTTGTAGCAATTAATATGTTTGATTTTATGTATTTATTCATTTTACTTAGTTTTTGTATTTATATTATTAGTATCCGTTATTTTGAGTTAACCTGTTGCCACTCAAATCTATTTGTGCTTGTGGTATAGGAAACACTTCGTGCTTACCATCTACAAATGGTTTGCCTAATGCCCTTAGTACCATGCCTGCCCGGC
>JANMAV010000020.1:0-3693 GCA_031360055.1 Ferruginibacter sp. | reverse complement strand
AATAAGGAATATGAAATGTAAAAAACACTAAATATGCCAGTATTAAAATTTCCACCGTGTAAAATTACATCAGCATCATTAATATACTTTACTGCTTCTCCATTTAGATTGATGCCATATTTATATAAAAGAAAATATAATATCAAACAATAAAATATACCAAATATTAATTTGATTTTTTTAATATTTAATTTACAATTATACATTTTTACCTTTTAATGCCTCCCCAATGGCAGTATTCATAATACGCTCTGCATAAGGTTGAGAAATATTGTTCAACTGCTCAGTTTTAGATTGTATTACATTTTTATCGGCCAGGGTTATTGCAAATTGCAATGCTTGCATAGCTGCAGCAGTATCTGATAACTCAGTACCTATTAGCAGAGCAGTATTTTTTTGAATAAATCGTTCAGTTGTTTGTAGCAATTGCTCAGCTTCTGTACTTGCTTCGGCCAAGGCACGGGCAGCAATATCGCTTTGGGCATTTTGCATAGAGTCTAACAACATTTTTTCTACAGTTTCATCATCTATACCAATTTGAGGTTTCACCTCTATACTCTGCTCCAAACCACTTCTTAATTCTTTTGCTTTTACGGTTAATATACCATCTGCATTTATTAAAAATTGAACTTGTACTTTAGCCATACCTGCAGGCATTGCTGGTATACCTTTTAGGTTAAGCGTTGCTAACAATCTATTATCAGTTACTATATCTCTTTCGCCTTGGTAAATGCTTATACGCATGTTGGCTTGTGCATCTACCTGTGTGGTATACTCTCTAGCAGCTGATGATGGAATTTTTGCATTTCGAGGAATGATAACATCCATTAATTGCCCTGCAGTTTCAATACCCAAACTCAAGGGTGTAATATCTAGCAGTAAAATATCTTTGTTATTACCAGCTAAAATATCTGCTTGTATGGCTGCACCTAATGCTACCACTTCATCAGGATTTACGGAGTCATTTACCGCTCTTTTAAAATATGTTGAAACAGTTTGCTTTACTAATGGCACTCTTGTACTGCCACCAACCATTATCACTTCATCTATATCTTCTATATCAATTTCAGCATCTTTAATTGCTTGCTTACAACATGTTATTGTTTGTTGTACTAAAGGTTGTATTATTTCTTCAAAATGAGCAGTAGTTATTGTAAATTCTACATTGTTTAATAGAGCTGAAAAACTAGTATTGGTAGATAAATGTTTTTTTGCTTCCTCTGCAGTTAGCCTTAATTGTTGTGCTAAAATTTTATTTTCCTGCAAACTTTCATCACTAATGGTATGTTGTAGTTGCCAATGTTTTACAATAGCGTTATCAAAATCATCTCCACCTAAATATGTGTTACCATTGGTAGATAACACCTCAAAAACGCCATCATTTAGTTGCAAAATAGAAATATCAAATGTACCACCCCCTAAATCGTAAACAGCAATAGTTTTTTGTTGGTTTTTTTGTAACCCAATACCATAAGCAAGGCTGGCTGCTGTTGGTTCATTAATTATTCTCAACACATCTAACCCTGCTAGTTTTCCTGCATCTCTAGTGGCTTGCCGTTGTGCATCATTAAAATAAGCAGGCACTGTTATTACAGCTTTATTTACAGTTGTTTTAAGTATATGCTCTGCCCTTAGTTTTAGTTGTTTTAATATGAGTGATAACAAATCAGTAGGTGAGTAAAAAATATCATCAATTTTTACCTTTACTGGTTTATCTGTACCATCATCTATTATGGTATAGGCAAAAAAATTGGCTGATGATTTTATATCGTCATAATTTTTACCTAACAAACGTTTTGCAGAAAAAATTGTTCTTTCAGGCTCAGTAAGTAAATACTGTTTTGCATCAGCTCCTACGGTAATAGTTCCTTGCTTACTAAAATGTATAATTGATGGTACTAAAGTAGCGCTATCATGCTCTTTTAATGCAATAACTTTTTTTGTATCGGGGTGTATTATGGCTATTAGGCTATTGGTTGTACCCAAATCTATACCTACAATTATTTCACTTTGTTGTAAACTGCCTGTGGCAATATTTATTGCAATTTTTGCCATGTAAATTTTTGTTGCAAAAGTATGTGTAATAAATAAAAAAATTGGAAGGTTTTAAAGCATATTTAATTAGTGGTTTTTTTGTTCCACACTAAAGTAAAAAGGTCACAAAGAACACAAACTTTATACTATTATTTCAGGATGTGATAAAATTGTATAACTAAAATGCCAATCTAACAGGTAGATTGGCATTTTAAAAAGAAGAATGTATACTCTTACCTCATTAAATACATTTTACCATACCCTTTATTAAAATATTTACTTGTATTATCATCATCTGCCTTGTACTTATCTAGCGATTTACCATTTAAGTTTGTAATAACTCTGTAAATGTAAACACCGTTTGCCAATTTTTGGCCATACATATCAGTACCATCCCATTTGTATTCAGTTATGTTTCTACCAACGTGTAAAGGGCCAAGCTCATTTTTAGTAATTTCTTTTACAATTTTACCAGTGATAGTAAGTATTTGAATACGGATGTTTTGCGGCACTTGTGTACCAGTAAGTGTAAATACAAATGCAGTAGATGTTGTAAATGGATTTGGATAATTTAACAACTCACTAATCATTGCTTTATTAATAACTGTAAATACTGATTTATAATTAATGGCGCCAGCTTCATTGCCTGATGCATCTTTTCCTATTACAGTTAATTCATAATCTCCATCTAGCGGTAAATACGGTTTAAAATCTATAGACGCTGTATTTTCTCCGGTGCCTAAAATGGCTGCATTAAAACGCAACGTATCGTTTTGTTTAAAATAATAAAAATGCTTTGATTGGTCAGGAAAACGCAATTGCACTTGTAACAAGCCGGTATCAGTTAAAGCCCTAAACCTACTATCATCTTTAAGTTTTATTAAAATGGCTGGTTTTGATGAAACAATATCTCTATTTAAAATATGTACACCATCAAAAGTTACATCTAATAATGGGTTCACAACGTCTGCCTTTACAAAAAAGTTTTTGTATAAAATATTGTTGTTGTGAGACTCTTCTTTTTGATCATTATTAGGATTAAAATCTATAAACAACGTATTGTTTCCTACATAATTAGTTGTTTTAATTTTATAAGATGCTACTAGGGTATCGCCACTTAGCAGTACTTTTCCTCTTGGTATATTAATTACACTATCAAAATTATTGTTTGTAATAATTTTCAAATTAATTTTCATTGTTGTATCAAACTTTGTAGGACTTACATTTTTAAAAGCAACAGAAAAATCAATATCGTCTCCTACCTCTACTGAGTCTTTCATAGTATACCTTATGTTTGCAGCAACTGCACCTTCAGGCACTGGAGTATAATTTAATATCCAATATTTTAATTGATATGGTGTATAATTAACCACATCTTTATTAAACATTTTTATTTTCAAAAATGGATATTGGTTTGCGTTTATTGAAGAAATATCAGCAGTTGCTGTATTTCCATTAACATTTAATAAATCAGTTTCTACACCAATATTATTTACACCAATTATTTTAAATGAAACAGTATCACCAGGTTTTACATCATTTGTAAAACCCTTCCAGCGGAAATTTTTCCAAGCAGCTGCTGGTCCAAAAGCAGGAGATATTATTGTACCTGAACCTCTAATTGCAGGGCATACTGCATTTAGTTCTATTTTATCAGTT
>JANMAV010000253.1:0-4814 GCA_031360055.1 Ferruginibacter sp. | reverse complement strand
AGTTTGCATTTGCCCTAACAATATAAACAATAAACCCCCCAAAAACAATGCACCAAATTGGATATAATAAAAGCCAAATTTATCGCTAAGCTTACCTCCAATATAGGCCCCAACAATAGATCCAACCCCATAAATTGCCACAACTAATCCACCTTGTTTTATTGTAAACCCAATGTGGCTACAATACAGCGTCATAAAGGCTAACACCATTGTGCCACATCTATTAATAAGCATTACAACACTTAACAGCCAAATTTTAGAACTTAAGCCCGTATAAGCATTTTTATATAAGTTTTTTGCTTTAGTAAACATGTTAATTAATAAGGGTAAATGTTGCTGTTTTAGGCATTTTCTCAAACATATCTTTTACAATTTGGGGTGGGGTAGTTAGTTTTCTTTTTGCTGTATCTATCCATGCACCATCTGCAGTAATTACAGCTGCAAGGGTTTCTTTATTTTTAAATAGATGATGTCTCATTGTCCACTTACTAAAATCAGCATGTAGTTGTTGTACTTGCACATCAATGGTTATCACATCTCCAAAAAGAATTTCTTTTTTAAAAATGCATTCTTCTCTAAACAATATTGGCCCAATTTGGTTGGCAAACATTACAGCAGCTGTTAATCCATTTTCTACCAAAAAAGCCATTCTGCAATAGGCTCCAAAATCATAATATTTTGAATGTAGTACATGAAAATTTGGATCTAAATCTGACCAACGGATTTCAACAGTTTTAGTAAAGTTTTCCATAATTTTTTTTAAGCATTAAAAAAAATCCTTTTTACAATAAAGTAAAAAGGATTTTAAAATTTGTTTGTTTTAAAATTAACTATTATACATTATTTCATAATATTCTTTTGCCATGCGGTTGCTGTCAAACTGCCAACGTACATCATTCATACCATTTTTTACTATTTGTCTCCATACATTGGAGTTTTCGTAATACAAAGGTAAAATTTGGTTTTCAAGTATGTCATATAATTTATCTAAATCATATTCATCTTGCTCCTCTGTTGTCATGCTTTCATAATCTACCGGAGGTACTAAAAATCCATTATTTCCGTGGTTTATAAACTCACAAATCCAGCCATCATTTGTACTAAAATTTACTGCACCATTCATAGCAGCAGTCATACCACTTGTACCACTAGCTTCTCTTGGTACTCTAGGGTTATTTAACCACACATCAGATGCTTGCTTTAGCCTTTTACTAAGTGTAAGCTCATACCCTGTGCACACCGCAACATTAGGAAAGTGTTTGCTTAAATTTACTAAGTAATTAAAATCTTTAATAGCTGGCTCATCTACCGGGTATGGTTTACCTGCCCAAATAATTTGAACAGGATATTTAGTGCTTGCCATGAGTGCCGTAAAACGCTCTTGGTTTCTAGTTATGAGCTCAGCTCTTTTATAACCTGCAAAACGCCTAGCCCAAACTATAGTTAATACATTTGGATTAAAAATTTTACCAGTTTGATCTGCAACAATTTCAAAGGCACGTTTTTTTAAATATCTTTTTCTATCTATAAAAGCTTCATCATTGTGTTCATCTTTAAATCTATACAATTGCTTATCTGCCCAGTAATGCCAATTTTGAGCATTTGTAATGGCTTTTATTTCACAGATACCTTCGTATTTATGCCACATTTTTCTGCTTACTTCTCCGTGTAGTTGGCTTACACCATTTGCTAGCCTTGCAAATCGTAAGGCAGCTAAGGAGTGATTAAATTGGTTATCGGTAGTACCAGTAATTTCTCTAACTTCAGCTAACGGTATACCGCAGAAATACCCCATTTTTTCACAGAGTTGTAAATCGTGTTTTTCATTTCCAGCTTCCTCAGGTGTGTGGGTAGTAAATACTAATTTCTTTTTTACTTCTTCTTTATTATGACCAAATTTTTTGTATAAATAAAATGCGGCACTTACCCCATGTGCTTCGTTTAAATGATATACATCTGGGTTAAAATTTAACTCATCCATTAACTTAGCACCACCTACACCCAGCAAAATAAATTGGGCTACTTTGGTAGCTACATTTGCATCGTATAGCCTGTGGGTAATAGTTTGAGATACATGATCATTCTCAGGTAAATCAGTACTTAATAAAAATAATGGGGCACTCTTAAAAGTTTCGGGGTTTAAATAAAATGCTTTTACCCAAACTGGGTGGCCATGTATATCTATTTGGTATTTAATACCAGTATCTTCTAAATAACTGTGCTGTTTTTCGTTCCATTGTACCTGTAATGTTTGATCAGGATTACGAGCTTGATCGTAATATCCATATTTCCATAAAATACCTATACCTACTAAGTTTTGGCGTAATTCGTATGCACTGCGTAAGTGAGAACCACTTAAATAACCAAGACCACCACTATAAATTTTTAATGGCTGATGCACTGCAAATTCCATTGAAAAATAGGCCGCTTTTTTTGAATATGCAGGATCAACAAGATAGGGTACTTGATAACGGGAAAAATTCATTTTTTGCTTTAAATTTAATGATCTGCAATATAATTAAGTATTTTTAAAAATAGCGAAGGATGTTTTTGCAATTGTTTGTTGTTTATATTAATTGTTTGGTTTACAAATAATGAAAAGAGGCTGTACCAAAATTTTGATACAGCCTCTTTTTTACTATAGTAATTTAATATTCTTAGAAACCTAAACCTATTGCCATACCTCTAACTTTATTAGGAAAAGCTGCACCTGCCGTTGCAGCACCAGTAGTTGTATTAATTGAATATACGTTAGTAGCTGTGCCTACTGTAAATATTGCAAATGCACTGTTACTACGGCCACCAATATCAAAGCCATTAAGCTCATCAACAGTTACACCCAAGTTTCCAATAGCAGTTAAAGTGCCATTGTTAGGTGGGTTTTGTAGGTATAATTTTGTAGCATCAGTTACAAATAATTGTGTAGTTGTAGTACCAGCAAAGTTATTTGTGTAAGCAGCACTGTTAGCAGTAGTACCACCACCATTTAACACTGCATCTGATGAAGCAATTGTACCATCGTTGGGGTTTAACCTTAAGTTTTGGCCAGCACTTGTTACAACTCTAATTCTATCAACAGTTGGGTTAAAATCAACACCAGCAGCTGTAGTGCCAGCAGTTATTGCAAAGCCAGCACCAACCCCAGTTGCAGCACCTGATGCTAAGTTAATAGTATATAATTTGGCAGCTCCAGTTGTTGTAGCAGCTAATGCATATAATTGGCCGTTAATTGGTCTAAAATCTATACCTAAAATGCTTTCGCCTGCAGCTAAACCTGTTACAGTTTTACTTACAGGTGCAGTTGCAGTAGTTGGGTTAAATATTTGTAAGTTACCATCAGTGCTATTAATTGCATAAGCTACTGCATTTGTTTGTATAGCAATGTCAATTAAATCATTGCTTACATCAGCTAAATAAGCTGCAGCAGCAGTTGTAGTGTTTATAGTATATATTTTATTTTGACCATTAACTATTAATGTAGCTAATATTACGCTGTTATCTGCATTAATATCAAAACCAGCTTTACCGCTAAAGTTTACATTTATAGTACCAATATCTACCAATGTACCGTTGTTTGGTGGGTCTTGTCTATATAATTTTTTAGTTATTGGATCTATATCAAAAAGCTCAGTTGTTGCTGCACCAGCAATACTGTTTGTGTAAGCTACATTGGTAATACCTGCACTAGCAACGCTAATGTTACCATCTATGGCAGCTACAGTACCGGTTTCAGGGTTTAAACGTAAGTTTTGACCAGCATTTGTTACCAAACGTACTCTATCTACAGTTGGGTTAAAATCTATACTAGCTATTGCACCATTAATATTAGGAGAAAATTGAGCAGTACCTACGGCAGTTGCTGCACCAGTATTTAAATTAATAATGTATAAACGGCTTGAATTACCTAAAGCGTATAATTGACCAGTTGATGGTCTAAAATCAATACTAAGTAATTTTTCATCAGGCTGTAACCCTGTAACAGTTAAGCTATTGCTAGATGTTTCAGCAGTTTGTGCATTGTAGGTATTAATGTGGTTGTTGTTAGTTAAACCAAAATAAACCACATTTGGTCTAGCATTTGCTGGCACAATAACTACAGGTTTAAGTGGCTCATCTTTGCTGCAACTTGTTAATGTTGTACCTGCTACTACTAACCCAAGGGTTATTTTTAAAAGATTTTTTGTTAGTGTCATACTTATTTAATTTTTCGCAAATGTACGTTTTATTGTTTAAAAAGGTTTTTTACAAATTTTGAATTACTGGTTTTGCTTTTTTCCAAAAGTTTGAAAATGAATTAAAATATCCTTCAATATTTGGAGCTAACCAATCTCTTTTTTCAACAATGCCGGTATAATGAGTTGTGGTTGGATGCTCTTTATAAAATATTTTACTATTATTTAATTTATACTCTTTAATAAACTCTGTAAACTCACCTACATATATTTGAACATTTTCAATATTTGATGAAATTTGTTGTATAAAATTTAATACAACATCGCTTACTGGGTGTTCTTTAAAATGTGAAGGTTCGAGCAGTAAAACTCTATTCATTTTTAATTCTGACTTCCAATATGGGTCCAAGTTGTAGCTGTTATATATGCAGGTTGGCATAGTCTCATTTATGTATATATCTTTTTTGGTTGGAAGGTTAGTTTTGCTTAAAAAACTTTCGTTAGGTTTTAAACTTTCTGGTATTTGCATATTCACAAGCTTTTCGTAAGGCTCGTCTAAAAATGTATGTTGTTGCTGTGTTCCAGCATACTTATTTATATTTTCTTGGTTGCAATAATACTTTTTTGATGAGCCACTACCAC
>JANMAV010000247.1:0-13234 GCA_031360055.1 Ferruginibacter sp. | reverse complement strand
TGGCTGTAAAGCCCTTTGATAGTGCTTGTAAAGACCCTAGCGCAAGTATGGTAGATGATATAAATTTTTTTCGTTGCAAGATTTAGAGCTGTTTTATTAACAAAATCTACCTTGAAAATACTCAAATTTCTTTATTGCCTTTACAATTGATATTTTTGTGGGTTGAAACACAATTTTGCTGTGGCTTTTTACATACCACAATTAAAGCTAAATAGATAGTTGAAGTTGAATTGTGATTCTTTTTTTCTTTTCCCCAAAAAGAAAAAAACAACAAATTATCATTGCCACAATTGCTGCACATGGCAGTAGTTTTTGCTTGGCCACAAAATTTATTTTGTAGCCAAGGGTTTATTAAAATTGATAAAAAATATGATGACTGATATAAAAAGATATTTAATTACTGCTGCATTACCTTATGCTAATGGGCCTGTACATATTGGCCATTTAGCTGGTTGCTACTTGCCAGCAGATATATATGTACGCTACCTTAGGGCACAAAAAAGAGATGTAAAATTTGTAGGTGGTAGCGATGAGCATGGTGTGCCTATAACTATTAGAGCATTAAAAGAAGGTATTACACCACAACAAGTGGTAGATAGATACCACCAGCTTATAAAAACGAGTATGCATCAAATGGGTATTTCGTTTGATATTTATAGCCGTACCAGCAATGAAATACACCATAAAACTGCAAGCGATTTTTTTGCAAAATTGTATAATGATGGCCTTTTTGAAGAAAAGGAAACTGAACAATATTACGATGAAAGTACCGATACTTTTTTGGCAGATAGATACATAATTGGTACATGCCCAGTTTGTGCAAATACTAATGCTTACGGAGATCAATGTGAAAAATGTGGAAGCACATTATCGCCAGATCAGCTAATAAACCCACGTAGTGCATTAAGTGATGCTGTGCCGGTAAAAAAGAAAACTACTCATTGGTATTTTCCATTACAAAATTATGAACCTTGGTTAAAGGAGTGGATAATTGATGGCCACAAAGAATGGAAAAACAATGTATATGGCCAATGTAAAAGTTGGATAGATAATGGGCTACAAAGCCGTGCCATGACGAGGGATAGCAAATGGGGCATAAAGGTACCAAGCCCCCCAGCCCCAGAAGGGGTAGCTAATGGCAAAGTATTATATGTATGGTTTGATGCACCAATTGGATATATAAGTGCTACCAAAGAACTTACCCCAAATTGGGCAGACTATTGGTGTAAAAATGACAGCAAGTTGGTGCATTTTATTGGGAAGGATAATATTGTTTTTCACTGTATTATTTTTCCGGCAATGCTAAAAGCACATGGTAATTTTGTACTGCCCGAAAATGTACCAGCAAACGAATTTTTAAATATAGAAGGCGAAAAAGTAAGTACAAGCAGAAATTGGGCTGTATGGGTACATGAATATTTGCAGGATTTTGCAGGCTGTGAAGATGTATTACGATATGTGCTTTGTGCAAATGCACCAGAAACGAAAGACAATGATTTTACTTGGAAAGATTTTCAAGATAGAAACAACAGTGAATTGGTAAACATTTTTGGCAATTTTGTAAATCGTACTTGGGTGCTTATGCACAAATTGTGCGGCGGCAAAGTGCCTACATTGCACAAGACTTTGTTAGATGATATTGACAATGCTTTAATAAACGATATTACCCTTGCTAAACAAAAAGTTGAAAAACTTTTAGAAGAATATAAATTCAGAGATGCACTTTTTGAAGTGATTGATTTAGCAAGAAAGGGTAATAAATATATGCAGGAGAAAGAGCCGTGGATAGTAGCCAAGCAAACCATGGACGATGGACGACCAACAGCAGAGGCACAATATAAAATTGACAACTGCCTACACTTGTGCTTACAGTTAACAGCTAATTTAGCTATTTTAATTAATCCATTTTTACCAAACACCGCCGAAAAAATGTTGGGTATGATGAAGGTAGTTGATAAAATTTTAGATTGGGAAAACGCTGGCAAAATTGATTTATTAAAAACAGGATACTCATTAAGAGAACCACAATTATTATTTAGAAAAATGGAAGATCATGAAATACAACAACAGGTAGATAAGTTGAAGGCAGGGCTTGTAGGAACTGAGAAAAAGACGATGGACGATGGACAACAGACGACAGATACTACCATTATAAAAAGCAACTCTAAAATAGCAGAGACCAAAATCCCCCCTTCGGGGGGTGGGGGGGCTATTGTATTTGAGGATTTTGCAAAAATTGATCTTAAAGTTGGTACCATAACCGCTGCACAAAAAGTAGAAAAAGCAGATAAATTGTTACAACTTACTGTAGATATGGGCACAGAGGTACGAACCATTGTAAGTGGTATTGCCATGCACTTTGAAGCAGCTGCAATTGTAGGCAAACAAGTTGTAGTAGTAGCCAACTTAGCCCCACGTAAAATGAGGGGTATAGAAAGTAACGGTATGATTTTAATGGCCGAAGATGCTAATGGAAAATTACAATTTGTAGCACCAAGTGAAACTGTGAATAATGGCAGTGGGGTGAGTTAGTTTATAAAATTATTTTGCAACTAAAAATACCACTGTAATACTTGGGTATAATTAGTTTCATTATTTGAGTAATAGTTCCCGATATTATTAACAATTTTTTAAAGTCAAATTTTAAAAAGATTTTGTAATAATTGATACGTCTTAAAAAATTAAATATCACAACTGCTTGAATGAAAAAAAACGAAATTATTTTATTGCTAATTCTAGCATTAGTACAGTTTACCAACATTGTAGATTTTATGATTGTAATGCCACTTGGGCCTGTACTAAAAAAATTATGGGGTATTGATAGTACACAGTTTAGCAGGGTGGTATCCTTATTTAGCCTAGGAGCATTTATAAGCTCAATGGCTTGCCTTGCCTATGTTGATAGGTTTGATAGAAAAAAAGTATTACTTATTGTTTATGCCGGTTTTACTATTGGTACTTTTTTATGTGGGCTCTCTCAAAATTACCATCAGCTACTAGCAGCCCGATTTGTAACTGGTTTATTTGGCGGAATTGGCGGTAGTACTATTTTGAGTATGGTGGGTGATTATGTGGCACCACAAAGGAGAGGCCAAGCTATGGGTATTTTAATGACAGGATTTGCATTAGCAAGTGTTTTGGGAGTACCTGGTGGCCTTTGGCTTGCAGCAAATTATCAATGGCACACACCATTTATGGTACTTGGTTTTATTTGTTTGTTGGTTTTTATTATGGCGTTTTTTATTGTTCCTAATTTTATCGATCATTTAAAAGAAGGGGTTATTAAAAAACAATTTATTCCAATTGTACGTGAGGTATTTAATGATATAAATAAACGATGGGCATTGCTTTTAAGTAGCTTACTCATTATGAGTCATTTTAGTATTATCCCTTTTTTAACCGATTTTTTAACTTACAATGTTGGTATTAATTATAAAACTGATGTACCTATTATTTATATTGTTGGTGGCATATTAACAGTATTTTGCAGCCCACTAATTGGTAAATTAAGTGATAAATATGGTAGAAAACTAGTATACACAATACTTACCTTTCTAGCCACAATACCCTTATTACTGATACCAAATATATACTCCAATAATTTGTTTATTTTAATACCAATAACCAGTACTTTATTTATTTTTAGTGGTAGCAGAATGGTTGTTGGTAATGCCCAAATTACTAGTACTGTTAATGCAAAAGAAAGGGGATCTTTTTTAATTATAAATAGTAGTTTACAACAACTAAGTACAGGTATTATTGCCGCCATTGGTGGTGCAATAGTAACAAATGATGCCGCTAAAAAACTGCTACACTACCCTATTTTAGGTATAATTGGGGTTGTATTAGCTCTGCTAGCATTAGTTGTTTTTAAAAAAATTAAAGCTATAGATTGACAATTATTTCCTTAAATGAAAATAACTTATCTATACATTTAACTTAAACTCAATAGTATTAGAACAATAAAAGTGGTTGGAAATAACATAATAATAAAATGAACCTATTTAAAAAAATTATAAGTGTAATTTATACACTCTATGTTATGGTAACATTTGTGGCTGTTATGCTATTAATTTTTCCATTTGTGGGTTTAGCTTCATTATTAGGTAAAGTAAGGGGTGGTAATATTATTTGCAACCTTTGTAGGTTATGGGCAGATTTGTGTTTGTTTTTGTGGGGAATATCTCACAAAAATATTTTTGAGGATAATAAGTTAAAAAATCAATCCGTTATTTATATTTTCAACCATATATCTTATATGGATGTTCCTATATTATTAAAAGCTTTTAGAAAAGAGCCTATACGTATTTTAGCAAAATCAGAATTGGGTAAAGTGCCTATTTTTGGATATATATATAAACAAGCCACCGTGATGGTAAATAGGGAAAGTGATGCTGCAAGAGAACAAAGTGTACGACAATTAAAAAAAGTTTTAGCTAAAAATATATCGGTAGTAATAGCACCTGAAGGTACTTTTAATTTAACCCATAAACCTTTAAAAGAATTTTATAATGGAGCCTTTAAAATAGCAGTTGAAACTGATACACCCATACAACCTGTGGTGTTTTTAGATGCATACGATAGGTTGCATTATGATAGTATTTTTAGCCTAACTCCAGGCAAATCAAGAGCTGTATTCTTACCTTTAATATTTCCAAATAAATCAGTACAGGAGTTAAAGCAAGCTGCATATACAGCAATGGAAAAAACAATTATTGCATATAATTGTGCTTGGGTAAAAAATGATATTTAATGAGTAAATTTTTCGCTAAAATTGCTATTTACTTTTCATCAACTACAAAAAATAGATACATATTAATTAGTTTTTTAAATGCAGATGTAGATTGACTATTTTTACCAAACTACAGATACTGTATTACGATAATAATTTTAGGGGCAAATGTTGCAACAGAATCAATTAATTTTTAATGATCCACTTCCCACACATTGGGCTCAAATTATATTGCCTTTAGCATTGCCTAATGTATATACTTACGCAATACCAATTACACTTTTACAAAAAGCTATACCCGGTTGTAGAGCTGAAGTTGTGTTTGGAAAATCAAAAAAATATGCAGGTATTATAAAAAATATTAGTACAACTGAACCTGCTTACAAAACAAAGTATATTTTAAATGTGTTGGATGATGAACCGCTAATATATCCAGAACAACTTAAACTTTGGGAGTGGATGAGCCATTATTACATGTGTACGGAAGGAGAAGTGATGGCAGCTGCTTTGCCTTCAAATTTTAAATTGAATAGTGAAACCGTATTGTTGTATAATGATGAATGTGATGAAGATTTTACTGGCTTAAGTGATGATGAATTTTTAATAGCAGAAGCATTATTAATAAAAAAAGAATTAACCCTTATTGAAGTGCAACAAGTACTAGATGCAACTCATGTATACCCCACAATAAAAAAATTAATTGAAAAAAATATTTGTTTTATAAGAGAAGATCTTACTGAAAAATACAAAATTAAGAAAGATAAATTTGTACAATTACATCCAAATTTTGAAGGAGAACGTGCATTAGAGCCATTATTAAACGATTGGAAAGGAGCACCAAAACAAATGGAACTTTTATTGGCTTTTTTACATATACAAAAAACAGAAATTGAAGTACAACAAACTGCTCTCTTAAAAAAAGCTACTGCTACAACTGCTCAGCTTAAAGGGCTGATAGATAAAAATATTTTAGTAGTAATACATAGATCCATTGATAGAATAAAAATTTTACCAAAAAATATTAATATTGATTTTACGTTAAGTACAGCTCAGCAAATGGCATTAGCCGATGTGCAAACACAATTTAGCCAAAAACCTGTATGCCTGCTGCACGGTGTAACTGGCAGTGGCAAAACACAATTGTACATTAAATTAATGGAGCAATATTTTTTGCAAGGCAAACAAGTACTTTACCTGTTGCCAGAAATAGCATTAACTGCACAAATAATAAGAAGACTGCAAAAGCATTTTGGCGGCAACATTACCATTTACCACTCAAAATTTAACAACCAAGAAAGAATAGAACTTTGGAACAAAATAAGAACAGGCGAAGTAAAAATTGTACTTGGTGCAAGAAGCTCTATGTTTTTACCTTTTAAAGATTTAGGATTAATAATTGTAGATGAGGAGCATGACACATCATATAAACAACAAGACCCTGCACCTAGGTACAATGCTAGAGATGCTGCAATTTATTATGGATTATTATTTAAAGCTAAAATATTATTAGGCAGTGCAACCCCATCATTAGAAACTTATTTTAATACTACCCAACAAAAATATGGGCTAGTAAAATTAAACGAACGCTATGGTGGTTTGGAGCTGCCTGAAATACAAATAATAAACAGCACACAAGTAGTACAAAAAGGTAAAGTAATGATAAGCCCACAGCTTAAAGATGCTATACAACAAACTGTGGAGGCTGATAGGCAAGTTATTTTATTTCAAAATAGAAGAGGGTATAACCCATATGTAATTTGTGGTACATGTGGTTATTTGCCTCAATGTACACACTGCGATGTGTCACTAACCTTACACAAAAACACCAACAAATTGCATTGCCATTACTGTGCAAGTACATACCCAAAACTGGTAACTTGCCCTGCTTGTGGTAGTAATAATTGGTTGGAAAAGAGCTTTGGAACAGAAAAAATTGAGGAGCAATTAGAAAATGATTTTACACATTTTAAAATTGCCCGTATGGATGTGGATAGTGTAAAGGGAAAACAAGCACATGATAATTTAATACAACAATTTGAACAGCAAAAGTTAGATATATTGGTGGGAACACAAATGGTGGTAAAAGGATTAGATTTTGAAAAGGTAGCATTAGTTGGCATTTTAGATGCTGATGGATTATTAAATTTTACTGATTTTAGAGCTACCGAAAGAGCTTTTCAATTGATGGAACAAGTAAGCGGTAGGGCAGGTCGTAAGCATGAGCAAGGCAAAGTTTTAATACAAGCAGTAAATGTAAAACACCCTATTTTGGCATTTGTACAAGAGCATAATTATGAAAGTTTTTATAATTATGAAATAGAAAAGAGGAAAGAGTTTTTTTATCCGCCTTTTAGTAGAATGGTAATACTTACCCTAAAACATAAAATAAAAGAAGTTGTAGATACGGCAGCTCAAAAACTAACTGCTTTACTCAGCCAAGATGTGAGAGATTATATTACCGGCCCTGCAAGCCCAGTGGTAGGGCGTTTGCGTAATCAATACATAATGGAAATTATGATTAAATTACCTAAAAATGCTGGTATGAGTAATGCCTACAGAGCTGTAATTAATAACCACATAAATTTATTGCAAACAGAAAAAATATTTAGAGCCGTACAAATAGTAATTAATGTAGACCCTATGTAAGCCTATGAAAATACAAAACCAATATAATTTACAGCCGCTTAATACATTTGGAATAGCAGTTTTAGCAGAGCAGTTTGCCTGTTTTACTAACATAGATGAGCTTAGTTATTTAACAAGTTATAGCAAAACAAACCCATTAATACTTGGAGGTGGTAGTAATATTTTATTTACTAAAAATGTAGAAGGGCTTGTTTTAAAAAATGAAATTGTAGGTATAGAAAAGTTAAAAGAAGATGTAGATTTTGTTTATATAAAAGTAGGCGCTGGTGTTGGATGGCACAACTTTGTACTGTATTGCTTAGATAATAATTGTGCAGGGGTAGAAAATTTAGCATTGATACCTGGTAGCGTTGGTGCTAGCCCTATGCAAAATATTGGAGCTTATGCAGTAGAAATCAAAGATGTATTTTATGAGCTAGAAGCTTGGCATATAGCAGATAAAACTTTGGTTACATTTAATAACAAGGATTGCCAGTTTGGGTATAGAGAAAGTATATTTAAACAGCAATATAAAAATCAATTTGTAATAACAACAGTTACTTTTAAACTTTCGAAAAAACCTGTTTTTAATATTAGTTACGGTGCCATTAAAAATGAGTTAGATAAAATGGATATTACTAAATTAAGCATACAAGCAATTGCTACTGCTGTAATACATATTAGGCAAAGCAAACTACCAAACCCAGCAATAATTGGTAATGCAGGCAGTTTTTTTAAAAACCCTACAATTTTAAATGATCAGTTTAATGCATTAAAATTAGTACATTCAAATATAGTAGGTTATGCAGTGGGTAACACTCATACTAAGTTAGCAGCTGGCTGGTTAATAGAGCAGTGTGGTTTTAAAGGCTATAGAAACGGTGATGCTGGCTGCCATAACCAACAAGCTTTGGTATTAGTAAATTATGGTAATGCTACAGGGCAACAAATAGTGCAATTAAGCCATAAAATTATTGATGCTGTATTAGATAAATTTAAAGTACAATTGCAAACAGAAGTTAATATAATTTAACAAATGCAGAAGCAGCTAATTCATACATTTTATTATCTCATAAAAAAGTATAAATTACGTTACTATTGTATATAATAAAAAACGTACTAAATTTTACAAAAAAAAATCAAAAAACAAAACTAACTGTATGAAAAAAACAAGTGTATTATGTTTACTGCTTTTATGTTTAACCGTTAACAGTTTTGCCCAAACCGCAGCAAAATCAGCTTATGTGGAGCTTGGTGGCCCTGGATTAGCTTCCCTAAATTATGATATGAGGCTACAAAAAAAAGAAGATGGATTGGGTTTCAGAGTTGGTGTTGGAGGTTTTTCAGTTAAATCAACTTACGATAATGGTTATGATAAACAAAGTGTATTATTTGTGCCAATAGGTTTAAACTATTTATTAGGTAAAGATGAAAAACATTATTTTGAATTTGGCGCAGGGGCAACTATAGTATCTGCAAAAGATACCTATAACAATGGCAATTCAACAGAAGGTGATAAATTTAATAGCACTTTTGGGCATTTGTATTTTGGATATAGGGTACAACCCAAAAATGGTGGCTTTTTGTTTAGAGCTGGATTAAGCCCTGTTTTTGGAAAAGGATATTTTATACCATACTTACCAGCAATTTCTTTCGGATATAAGTTTTAATATATAGTTGTAAATAGGTAAAGTATAAATAAACGATTTACTGAAATTGCATTAACAATACCAAGTATAATTAATACATAAAATAGGCTGCTTCATTTAAAGTGAAACAGCCTATTTTTAATTGTAAAAAATATATTTAGATAAAGCTTATAAATATCTTCTTAAGGTCCAAGCCAAAGTTTCATGCTGCTCCATTAAGCCGGTTAAAAAATCAGCTGTTCCTTTATCTTTCAATTTATCATCGCAATCGTCAATGTTAGTTCTAAGCGATTTTACAATCGTTTCATTATCAGTTAGCAACTCTTTTACCATTTCAATAGAGGTTGGATTTTTACCAGCAGTTTCTTTTAATTGAGACAGAGTTGAAAATTCTTTAGTTGTGCCTATTGCCATTGCACCTAATTTGCTAATACGTTCTGCAATTTCATCAATATTCTCTTCAATATCTGTGTAATGCTTTTCAAAAAGTTTGTGGTATTCCATAAAACTTTCTCCACTTACATTCCAATGAAATTTTCTTGTTTTAATGTACAACATCATACTATCAGCTAATACTGCAGATAGCATATCGGTAACCTTTTTTAAATTAACCGGTGATATTCCAATATTTGGTTTCATATTTAATTATTTATAACAACTGTATTGAAAATATGTTGCCAAATTTTATTAACTGTATTTTGTAATTTTACCAAAACTTTGGGCAAGTTTTTCTACAACAAACCTTTTACTTAAGATTTATAAATTTTTTATCTTTCGGGTATTTAATACTGAAACTAAATCGTACTTTTTTTACTTCACCTGGTTTTAAAATTAGTTTCCAGGTTAATACACCCGTTTCAGCATTTACTGTTGCTGCTCCATCATCTACTAACATCACTTCTACTTCATTTACATTGCTTAACGGGTGTTGATCTTTTAAAAGCATACTAGTAGTTGTAGTTTTATTATTTTTAACCACAACCTCATACGTAAATATTTGTTTTGAAAATGCATCTTTAGTTTTTGTAGTTGTAGCATCTTTTACAATATTGCGTTTTACAGCAATTCTTTTATCCTTTCCTAGAGATAAATTTAAAGTATCGGCAGTGGTATTAGGATCTATAAATGATTTGCCAATGTAAGTATCATCCATAATAATATTTGCGTTACCTGGTATTAAATCTAAATTTTGCCAATCTATAATTTCTGCAAGTAAATAAGCATCAGCGTCTAACTTTGGTACAGCATAATTTTTTAGAGTGCTTTTCATATTCGCCTCTTTAATATTAATACTATGTGCTAACCCGTTGCTTAAAACATCATAAGGCAAATCAATTTCAAAATTAGTATTTAACATTCCTTGTTTTAGTGTTGTAAAGTTTTCAATTGTACTTGGTGTTATAGTTTCAACTGAATAACTATCAGCTTCTTTTTTATCATCTGCCTTATAAAAATTAATACTTTGTACGGTGTTTACACTGTAGCCATTTATTGATATTCCTGCTGCTTTACCAGATAATGCTTGTTGTAATTGTGGTACGTAATATTGTAAATACAATGGGTTTAACAAGGGTGCAGTTGTTGTAAAATTTGGTGTGCCTGTGCTTAATATTAAATTAGTTTTAAGCCAATCTATACCAGTATTTTGTATTACACTTGCTTTATACAGCAGTTTAATATCATTTGTTTTTGCATTTACTCTTATATCATAAATTGGCTGCCAGCCTGCATTATTGGTATAATAAGATAAAGCTATATCTGCTATTTGCTCAGCTCTACAAACTACTTGCATTATTAATCTACCAAAAGCTTTATCAGTTGTAGGGGCAGTTTTATTGTTTGCGTTTTGCATGGCAACTAGTCTTTCACTTGCATCATTTATTTGCTCTTGAATAAGTATTATTTGTTGTTCGTATAAAAATATTGCTGTTTTATTTTTTTCAATTTTTGCACTATTATAATCTATAAGTTTTAAAACCTCAGCAGTTAAAGTTGTTTTGTTTGCACTCGTTGCAATGGTAGTTTCTATAAGTTTATTGGTTTTATTTAAAACATCTTGCTCAATATCAATTTTACTTTTTAATACAGCCATCTGTTTATTAAAAAGTTTTATTGTATCCATAATTTTTTTTGTGAGAAGATTATTTACAATAGGTTTTGCTGCTGGGTGATACACTACAAATTGTTGAGATAAAAGAGATACTGTTTCAGGACAATTAATTTGCAAGCTATTAATATCTAACTGAGTACTTAATTTATCAACTACAATAAATTTGGTATTTTTATTTACAGCCACTTTGGCCTTATGTGTAAGCTCGGCTCCATAACCATAATAAACAGTAGCATTGGTTATTGTAGCAGGCATCATTGCAGTATCTTGCTGTGCAAAAACTCCTGTTTGTAAAAGCATTGTAACAACTATTAGTAAGTATCTCATAGTATTTTTTTGTTAGGATGCTACAATTTTTACAATTACATAAATACCATACAATTTTTTTATGTTTAAGTTTGCAATAATTATAAAAAAAATTATTGACTACAGTAATACGATATACTTTAAAGAAAACAGATAGGCTTAAGAGTGCAAAAGATATTGAGTTGCTATTTAAGAAGGGTAATAGTTTTTCTCTGTTTCCACTAAGGGTATGTTGGTTAAATGCACCGAGTAACCAAGGCTTAAAAGCAGGTTTTACCACTAGTAGTAAAATTTTTAGCCATGCAACAGATAGAAATAAAATTAAAAGATTATTAAGAGAAAGCTATCGCTTACAAAAAAACGAATTACAACAAATAACAATAAGTAAGGAAATAGGCTTACATATTTTTTTCATTTACATTGGTAAAGAGCTGCCCAAATTTGAACAAATACATAATAAAATTACAAAAGCCATACAGAGAATAATTAGTTTGATAGATGAAAAAACTCAATAACATTTTAAGTTTACCTTTTATTTTGTTGATAAAAATTTATCAGTATGCTATATCTCCATTATTAGGTAAATCTAAATGTAGGTACATACCTACTTGTTCTCAATATGGATTAGAAGCGTTTAAGAAATATGGATTAATAAAGGGATTTTGGCTTACAACAAAAAGAGTAATTAGTTGCAACCCTTGGGGTGGGCATGGGCATGACCCAGTGCCTTGATTAGATGAATTTTTAGTAAATAAAATAAGTAAATTTAATAGTAGAAATGAAAAATAATTATTAAGAATTACATTTTAAATGATTAATGCAACCTATTAGTTTTTAGTAAAATCTTCAGTTATTTGAGCCACTACAAATCCAAATTTTCGTAACACACTTCTTACAATCATAGTTTTACCATCAGTTAAAAAATACATGTTTTGCTGCATACGTACATGCTTTATAAATTTTCGTTTACTTAGCTTAAGTCTAAATACCCAACTAAATCTATTTCCATACAGTAATCCATGAGCAGTGCCATCTATATCATTTGCTGTTGCTTCTACATGGTGTTCATCTATTTGTTTTAAACTCCAAGATCTATGGTTTTTTACACCACCTTCAGGAAAAAGATCCTGTTCAATATTAATAATGCCATCTTTTAAGATACCATTTGTTTCTGTAGTTATTTGTGCAGTGGGTTTACCAGCTTTATTTTCAATTACACCGTAGCTAGTAGTATGACCAATAAAAAATTCAATAGGTTTAACTGATGAGCCTTGCTTTTCAAAGGCAGCAGGCTTCATACTTGCACAACCAAATAGTGACATAAAAAATATTGAAAACATAATATGTATTGGTAAACGCATAAAGTTTAAGTATTATTTATTTGTGGTATAAAACAATAATTTTTTGAGGAACAATCTTTTAAAAACTATATAAAAATTTCAGAAATTTTATTTGGGTTATAAACGAATTATTATAGTAATTAGTTGTAAAAATTAAATTTAAAGAACCCAATATATTATAACAGTCATTCTTTAATCTAACGTTTATTAATAAATAGTTTTTGTTTCTTAAAATTGTTTTGCATTAATCATTATATCTATTTGCTGCCGTTGGTATACCCCAGCCGCCGTTCGGTATCTAAGGGAAAGCAAGGCAGGGTTGGCGTACCAACGGCATGTTGGGAAGTTACCATAAACCTTCGTAATTTCAATAACCTATAATGCATGCTTACCTTGGCTTGGGTTAGTTTAGTATTTTTATTGGGTCGGCAGGTCAGAGAGACCAGGCCTCGGCTCTAACCGGTGGCAAACG
>JANMAV010000175.1:0-1619 GCA_031360055.1 Ferruginibacter sp. | reverse complement strand
TTTTAAAACAAATGCTTTTACATTAAAATTAGGGCCTTTTGCCAACCCATAATCATACATAATATCTGTTGGCTTACGGTTAGGTGTACAATCTACAAAGGTTTTGCTATCAGCAAAAACTGTATCGTGTTGTGCATCAATAAAAAGGCTACCATAAATTTTATCTGGCGTAAGTTGGGCTATAGATATACCATATAACACAAAACATAATGAAGTAAAAAGTAGCTTTTTCATGTTGCAATTTTTTGAATAGAATGTTAATGTACAAATATTTTTTTATATTATTTTAAGTAATAGTTGCATAATCTTTCATGTAACTATATTCATCATTTAATATTCCTTTTTTTACAATTGTAGCATGGTTTATTAGCCTACTTTCTTGTTCGCTAAATAAATCAGTAAACACATGTTTTATTAATTGCTCACCAAAATATCGGCTAGCATCTTTAGGTAACTCATTTGGCAAGTTGCCTACTGCCATTACATCTACAGAGTTTTGAAGATATGGCTCAGTTTTTTTAAAAGTTGTTTTATCTACTCCATATACTGGGTTACTTATTGTACTATCTCCAATATTGCAGGGTATAGAACCACTCACATCATCAGTAATATCTGCAATTGTTTTTATTGCAAAATTTGGTTTGCTAATGTCCTCTAACTCAAATAAACGGGCAATATTTTTTTCCCAATAAATTCCATTCATTAAAATATCTGTGTATTTACAATAAGGTAAAAAGTTGCAGTTATATTCTTCAGGTTTTTCATGAAAGTGTATACGGTTGTAGTTACCAGTTATTTTGTGGCTGTATAAATTTGCTCCCTTTAGTTGTGTATACACTGGGTAAGTGTACTGCTTAGTTATATAATCTTCAGGTTCTACTTCATTAATGTCCATTAAGTTCATAATTTCTAACACACCATGTGCTACTCGGCCACTTCCTGTAACTGCTATTTTTATATTAGGAATTTTTAAACCAAAATAAGTGTGTATTAAATGTTGTAAATTTTTACCTGAGTTTACTCTATTTAAAGTATATGCACCTGTACGCAAACCATAGGCCATCATACCATTATGTGCGCCAACAATACCTGCAAAAAAGCCGAAGCCTATAATTCTTGCACCATCTTCATGCTCTAAACATTCATAATCAATTAAGGTAATTTTTTTTGCAATAATTTGTTGTAATAAATGTTGGTTGTAAGGTTGTAATTTTTTTGTGTGAGAAAAAAATAGATACTTTTTATTAGCTATCAACATATCAATTGGCACTTCTTTAATGCCTAATAAAATATCACACTCTTCCATGTTTTCTGTTATAGTTATTCCAGCGGCCAAATATTCTTTGTCATTAAAGCATCTGGTTTCACTAGTTTGTACTACAATTTTTATGTTTGTGTGGTATGTACGTATCCATTTGCATTGTGCTGGTGTAAGTGCAACCCTAGTGTCATTAGGGGTTTTGCCTTCTCTTATTAATCCTATAGTAATCATGTTTAAATTTAATTTGGTTGGGCAATTTACAGTCTTCTTTTGTATAGTTCGTACATTTGCTATATGAATTATTATCAATTATTTGATTTTGAATGTAGCCCAATTGTAGATACAGCATTGTTATCAA
>JANMAV010000152.1:0-13119 GCA_031360055.1 Ferruginibacter sp. | reverse complement strand
CAAAAAGCCTCCTGAAGTTTTCAAGAGGCTTTTAATATTATATTAAAAATTTAATTATTGAAGATTAAATTTTAGTAACTCCACAAATCTTGTTCGTAGTTAAATATTTTTTCTTTAATATTTTCGCCTTCAAGTAATTGTAAAACAGTGTTTTCAGTTAAACCTTTGTAATTGCTAATGAATTGATCGTAAGGATTATCAATGGTGCTCTTAATTATACGACCACTAAACATTCTACTTTCAAAAAGTTCTTCCCAACTCATACGTGCACCAAAGTTTTTACCGTTGTATACTTCGTATTTTGCAAAAGTAGCTCTCATATCTGGGTAATACACCCAAAAAACCTCAGTTTCTCCTAAATCTAAACCTTGAGGAGTTATAACTCTTTTAACTGGGGCAATACCTAATATTCTAAAAAATAGACGAGAACTTTCTTTATCAAAAATTACTTCTTCCTTAATTCTAAATTTGTAAATTGAGTCTGGATTTAATTCATTTCTTCTTTTTATAGATGCTATTTCATTTCCGTTTACATCAAATTGTTTAATATCTATTTCAGGGCCAAGTAATATTTCACCAACTTGAGACTTAGTCATTGGAGTAGTAAACCTATCATCAATATTGCTAAATACAGTTACTGCACTATCTTGAATAGCTTGTAATAAAATAGAAATAAAACGTTGGTTACCATTATCTTCATCAGCAGAATACCTAAAAGGAAGATTTATTTTTTCTCTAGCATCTATTTCTCTCCAAATTTTATGACGGTACACGGCATCATCAGCCCGTAAGTTTTCATATGCAAGTGGAATTCTATCTTTTATTGCATCATCATCAACTGCACCATCTCTGCGCAACGATTTAGCTACCTTTTTAATAGGCAAACTATCGTTTGCTGGAGCTTCTACTGCAACTGCAGCTTCATCAGTTGCAGCAGAACTTTTAATATCTGCTGTGGTTTTGCCTTTTGTGTTTTTACGAGTACTTGCTTTACGTACAGGTGCTTTAGCTTTAGTTTTCTTTTTAGTTTGTGCAAAACTTAAATTTGTTACAAAAGCTAATAGAAAAACACATAAAGCAAATTTCAATAATTTTTTCATAACTATTTTTTTAGTAAGTAGCAATTGATCTTTCGTCTAATGTTCTAACAGTTCCGTCTGGGCCTTGTGCTTTAATATTTACAAAAGTTACTGAAGAACCTGGAACACATCTAGCCAACAATGCACTTACACCAGATAAACTATTACCAGTGATAGTACCAGATTGTGTAGAAGGGAAACCAGCACCAGAAAAATAAACTTGTGCACTCAAAACATTAAATTTCACATCAAATAAAAATTCATCCCCTAAATCGGCCCTGCAATATTGTTGATTTTTAATTTCTACAACTGGCACACGAGCTTTACCAGATCCTACTTTAAAAACTGGATCTGGAATTTTTTTAACTCTAAAGCTAAATGTTGACGGTTTGCCATCAGCATTTACGTTAATTGTTGCAGCACCGATTGAGCTTACACGAACAGTTCTTGCTGAACCTGACCCACTTATGGTACCGCCGTTCATAGAAACTGTTGTTTTATCCCAACCTGTTGGTGATCCTATAGTTACTGGGTTATCAACACCAATATAAAATACGTTCATTTTATCAAGCATTACTGCAGCACCACCTGGTGTACCAACTGTATATTCAACATTTTTTGTTTCCGTTTTATCATTACCATCTTGATCTTTGTAGCGTATAGTAACTGGCACAGTATGAGCACCACCACCTTGTGCAGGAAATTTATATTTTCCCTGACCATCTACTACAGATACATTTGAACCTCCAATAGATATTTGTGGTGCACCTGCTGAGCTGTAAGCTCCAATACCAGCAGTAATCTCAATTTCTTGTCCTGGCATTACATAATTAGCTGATTGCCCAATTAATACACCAGTTTTATCATAACGAACCTTAACTTGTCCAATTTTACTATGGGCCTCACTCACTAATTGATTTTCGGAGTTTTTTACATTATTTTGAAATTTACTCAGTAATGTTAAGGCAGCAACTGCTGGCGTCATATGAAAATAGCCATCAAAATAATCTTTCTCTTTTTTATCTTGACCTACAGGTCTTTTGCCATCCACTGCTAATGTTGTAGCAAATGTTTTACCTAATTCAGTATCAATAGCTAACATAGCAGTTCTATAGGCTTTCAGCTTATTTTCTAATTCTTCTGCTCTATTTTTTCCACCTTCACCTTTTCCAAATAATCTAGTAGCGGCTTCTTGGTCACCATCGCTAAAAGCTTTAAGAGTTCCATCTGCTTCTAATTTTTCACCTGCTTCGGCTTTCAATTCTTTTTTAAGCCCTTCCAAATAGTTGTTCATTTCATCAGATAATTTTTTGGCTTGTTGTGCTTTTTCATTCCAATAAGTAGCTTTTTCTTTTGTAGCAGCTTCATTAGTTTTTTCTAACAATGAAGTATACAAAGTATTATTTGCAGCTGAAATATTAGTATTTGATGTTTGTAAACTGGAATCAACCACTTTAAAGGCGTTTAAAATTTCGGCCGAAACATTTAGTGCAAGTAGTGCTGTAAGCACTAAATACATAATGTTAATCATTTTTTGCCTGGGCTCTTTAGGTAAAGCCATAACTTATAGTATTAAAATATTATTAAATGTTGTTTAATTAAATGTTTATTGTTACAGTATCAAACTATCTTCCTTGCATAGCGCCAAGCATATTACCATAAACTGCATTTAATTTACTCAAGTTTGTAGCCAATGCACCTATTTGCTCTTTTGCTTTGTTTGCATCTTCTACACTGCCCATCATTGCAGCACTTGCTTCAGCCATTTTACCGTAAAAACCATTTAATGCTTTTAAGTGATTGTTACTTTCTTTTAATTCTAATTCGTAAATAGTATTTAGTGACCCTAAGTTTTTAGTTAAAACCTGCACTTGCTCATGAAAGCCTTTTGCACTTTCAGATGCTGAGTTAAAAGAAGTCATTGTACTTGCACTTGCAGCAAATGCAGTGCTCATAGTACCCATTGCTGCAGAAGCTGCTTGGGTTTGCTTGCTAAAATCAGAAGTTGATTTTACAACATCACTTACATCAGATATACCTGAAACAGTAGTTCCTAATTTTTGAAATCCTTCTCCTAATCTTTTTAAATTAGCAGGTGTAATATCTGCCTCTTGCAACATTTTATCCATGTTATTTAAAGCAGGGTTACCTGTTGTAGCCATTTGCACTTTCCCTTCATATTCCTCCTTAACTGCTGGAAATATTACGTAAAGTAAACCATAAGCTAAGAAGATAATTGCTTCTGTTATTAATCCTATTTTAAGTAATAAATCTGCAGATGGGGTATGCAATATTTTTTGAAGAGCACCATAAATTACAACAGATGCTGCAATTGATACGCCTACGTCCATCCATTTACTAATGTTTGAAGGAATTTTTACTGACATGTTTTTGTTTTTAGATTAATTGAGGATTGTTAATTGACTAATATTTGACAGTACAGAGCACATATCCTTAGAAGGAAATGCTTAGTATTAAAAATAAAATGTTTGATTAAAGTTAGACTATGAGTTACCTTTTTTTAATGGTTGGTGGTAAATCAATAACACAACGGAAACCTATGTATGATTTTGCTGTATCTAAATATTCGTAAGCACGAGTGCCAGTTTGTAAAAAGTATCCTACATCTTTCCAGCTACCACCTCTTACTACTTTTCTTTTCATACGTGGTGGGTCGCTGCTTTTAGCATTCCAACGTACATCAGGGTTCATATCATGTTGAAAGTTATATGAACCTTCGTAATACAATGATGATGTCCATTCAGCAACATTACCTGCCATATTGTATAAACCAAAATCATTTGGAAAATAAGCATCTGCTCTTACTGTGTATAAGCCACCATCTTCAGGATAATTACCACGGCCAGGTTTAAAGTTTGCTAATAAACATCCTTTTTTGTTGCGTAAATAAGGGCCACCCCAAGGGTAAGCTGATTGTGAACGACCACCACGAGCTGCATATTCCCACTGAGCTTCAGTTGGCAATCTAAAATCTGTTTGGCCAGTACGCTTTTTACTTTCATTATAAGCAGCTAATTTATGTGTTCTCCACTCTGCAAAAGCAGTAGCTTGTTTCCAACTTACGCCTACCACAGGGTAGTTACCGTAAGCAGGGTGGCTATAATATTGCTTAGCCATTGGTTCGTTGTAAGAATATGCAAAATCTCTAATCCAAACCAATGTATCAGGAAAAACAGGAATATCTTGCTTAATTATAAATTCCTTTCTTTGAATGTTAGTATCTCTGTTATAGGCAGAAGCTTTATAATCAAAAATCTCAGAATGGTAAACAATTCTTTTTGCATCTAATTCTTTTTTACCAAAAATACGGTTATCGGCACTTACAATCAAACTCCCTAGCTGCTCTACAACTTTACCATCACCATATTTTATTGTACTAGCTTTTTTCCAATCAATATGCTCTTCGCCATCAGTACCAGTTTTTACAAAACCCATTTGCTTTGCTGCTAATGAGTCTCTAACCCAGTTGGTGAACTCACGGTATTCATTGTTGGTAATTTCTGTAGCATCCATCCAAAAGCCACTTATGGAAACTTGTTTATTACGAGCAGTGTAAGCATAGTTTACATCCTCATCGCTAGGGCCCATGTGAAAGGTTCCAGCTGGTACATACACCATGCCTGGTGGCTTGGTTAAGTTGTATGCTTTACCTGGCGATACACCGTGCAATTGCCCATCATTTGGCATTACACCAGCTTTACCTTTTCCACTTATTAGCTTACAACTTGATGCTGAAACCAAACAAAAAATTACAGCAAATAATAATAATATCCGATTATTCATTTTTATTTCTTTGAGGGTACTAGCAAATGTATTAAAATAATTCATTAAAAAAAATAATTGGGATTTTAACTATGTTAAAATTTTATAACAAAACAGATGGTTATTCAGTTTAAAACGCCTCAATAAGTTAAATATTGTGGATAAGATTTGTTAAAAATTTTTAACTGTAATGAAATCCACAGCATCTCTAACAGTAAAAACTGGCTCATTACAATTAAAATCACGACATAAATATATGTAATTCCTGCTAAAATCAATTTTACCAACTAATAAAGGCAAATTTTTTGGGGTATCCGTTGCCTGCAATATTTTATTTGGAATATATTGAAGCAGCATTTCGTTAAGTAAAGGCATCATAGTAGTACCTGTAATGGCAATTTCACAAATACCTGCTGTAATATTTATTGCAGCAGCTGCCCAAACAGCAAATGAGCTTGGGTGTTTAAGTATGATAGTTTTGAGGGAATCTATCATACTTAAAGCCTTAGCCATCATAGCATTATCACCAAAAACACTTGCTATATAAAGCATATTTTTGGCTACCACAGCGTTAGCAGATGGGGTGGCTCCATCATATAACTCTATTTTTCTGAGTATAATATCAGTTTGATTTTTATTTGTAAAAAAATAAAAATTACTATCCTCATCAACAAAATTATCTTCTACAAGCTGTTGTATTTTTTTTGCTTTGAGTAAGTATTCTTCGTTAGCCGTAATTTCTTGTAGGTGAATATATGATTCAGTTAAATATGCATAATCATCTAAAAAAGCTGGGTATTGCGATATGCCATTTTTGTAGGTATGTGCATACGAATCAGTACCTGTTTTAAAAAAATTCTCAACCTGCTCTCCTAAATTTATTGCCTCATTTTTATATTCATCATGTTGCAAGGCAGCATAAGCTTTGCATAATGCAGTAATAAATAGTGCATTCCAACCTAATAAAATTTTATCGTCGGTATTTGGTCTAACTCTAGTTTTATTTCTATGCTGTAATAATAGTTTGCAGCTATTGCTAATAACTTGCTTTGCTTTTGCAAGTGGTATATTTAATTTTTCTGCTACTTCATGTAAAGGTTTTAAAACTCGTAAAATATTTTTATGCTCCCAATTTCCATGTTCAGTAACATCGTAATATTGACTAAAAAGTTCAAAATTTTCTGCTGAAATAATATTTTCAATTTCTTTTTTTTGCCAAACATAAAACTTACCTTCTTCACCTTCACTATCAGCATCTATAGCTGCATAATACCCTCCAGTTGGGCATTTCATTTCAGTAAAAATAAAATTAATTGTTTGTTCAATGGCTTGTTTAAATGCTTCTTTTTTTGTGAGTAAATATGCATTACTTAATGCAATTACATATAATGCATTATCGTACAACATTTTTTCAAAATGTGGTGCAAGCCACTCTTCATCGGTACTATATCTACAAAGGCCACCTGCAAGCTGATCGTAAATACCAGCTTTGTACATGTTTAATAAACTTAATTCAGCTTGTGCTAATGCTTGTTTATTATCAAAAAAATGAGCTGACTGCAATAAACAATTAATGATGAATGTTTGAGGAAATTTTGGAGCTTTACCAAAGCCTCCATGCAAAGTATCGGCGTTGGCTAATAATGAATTAGCTATGTTTGAACATTCCATTTTCGTAAAAGAAGTAATACCTAAATTTTTAGATAGGCTACGCTTTACTTGCCCATAATTGTTATTTTTTTTTAAATGCTCAGTTAGGGTATTTGCTTGCAATATCATTTCATCTTGCTTATTTACCCATGCACTATGCAGGCTTTGTAACACATCAATCCAGCTTGGCCTGTTAAATGCTTTTGTTGGAGGAAAATATGTGCCCCCATAAAAGGGTTTAGCATCAGGAGTTAAAAATACATTTAATGGCCAACCACCACTACCCGTCATTGCTTGTACAGCATCCATATAAATATGATCGAGGTCTGGCCTTTCCTCTCTATCAATTTTAATATTTACAAAAAAATCGTTCATCAATTTAGCTGTAGCTTCATTTTCAAAACTTTCTTTTTCCATTACATGGCACCAATGGCAGGCTGAATAACCTATGCTAACTAAAATTGGTTTGTTTAATTTTTTTGCAAGTTCTAAAGCTTCTGTTCCCCAAGGCTGCCAATGCACAGGGTTATGAGCATGTTGTAAAAGATAAGGGCTAGTTTGAGTACCTAAATTGTTTTGCATAATGTATTATATTAATAGGTATTTATTGGTATAATTTTTTATCCATAAACTAATTTTTTAAATTGTTGCAAAAGTAATTTTTTGTGAAAATAATTTAAGTAGAATATGGTGCAAAATAAATTTGAGTAATTGCAGGGTTATATCAAATTGTAAATTCTGATTTTTGGTAGTATAATTTTTTGTTTCAATAAATAATTCTAATTGTAAATAATAACATTCTAAAAACATTGCACACAAAATGACATAAAATTTACTGATTTTTACTTTACCACCTGAGTAAATTAAAAAATTAATTTAAGAAAAATTAAAAAGTAAAAAAAGTAAAGGCTATTATGAAAAAGTAAAATATAGAAGATATTACTTTTTTTTGGCACCAATAGTTTGCAAATATTTATCTAAAGCACTAACCATACCTGGGCTTTGTGGCATTGGGGCTTTAATATCTAGGTTTAGGCCAGCATCTTCTGCTGCTTTAAATGTATTTAAGCCAAAAGCACCAAACCTTGTACCGTTTGGTTTGTAATTGGGGAAGTTTTCAACAAAACTTTTTACACCGCCTGGTGTAAAAAAGCAAATTATATCATAGTTTTTTTCAACTACTTTTTTTATATCGTTATTTACAACCACATATATTATTGGTGTTGCAAATTCACATTTATGATTTTTAAGCCAATTGGTAATTTCACTATCAAAATTTTCAGAGCAAGGATATAAAAACTTTTCATGTTCTTTATGTTTATTTATTACATCAAACAAACTTTTGTTGGTGCCATCAGCTCCATAAAAAACTTTACGTTTTCTATATAAAATAAATTTTTGGAGGTAAAGTGCTACGGCTTCTGTGATACAAAAATATTTTGTTTCCTGACTTACTGAAATTTTCATTTCTTCACAAATTCTAAAGAAATGATCTATAGTATTACGGCTAGTAAATATTACTGCAGAATATGCTGCAATATCAATTTTTTGTTTTCTAAAATCTTTTGAAGGGATGCCTTGAATAATTACAAATGGAAAATAATCAACGGTAAGGTTATACCTAGTAGCAATATCCATGTAAGGAGATTTTGCTCCATCTGGCTGTGCCTGAGCAATCAATACTTTTTTAACCTTTTTGGCCGATGAAACAACAGCCGTCTCTGCGTTTTTTACCATACCGATTTTCCTGTGAGAGTGCAAAATTAAGCATTATTGCCGAAAAACAATATAAGAGTTTTATAAATAACAGCTAAAGGCAACAATTCTATTGCAATAATATATAATATGAAATGAAGGGCAGAAACTTGTAATTTATGTTGCAGTACAGCGTACGATCTTAAAAAACGAAGCATTATAAAAAAGAATATTAGTAAAAAAGAGATATAGAAAACTGCATCTACAATGGTATTTTTACTAAAAGCAGCTACAATAACAATAGGTATCAATAAAATACCCAATATTTTATTTAATAAAAAAACTATAAAAATATAGCTATTTGCAGCATCTGCATAGCCTGTAGCCCAACCAATAAATTTTAATATTATATATTTTACTAGGTAACAAATAGCAACTAAAACAATACTGCTAAATAATAATTGAAAGCTTAAACCATTGTGCAATGGCCAAATATATTCAATCAAATATTGTATATAAAAGCCCATTACAATAACAAACACAATATTAAAAATTAAAGAAGGAAGTTTAGCTTGTGTGAGCTGATCAGTTAATTGGCTTTGCCTTAAGGAAGTATTAAAGAAAACACTAAACAGCGTATCAACATATTTACTAAACAACCATTTTGCTATACAAATTGCCATTATAAAAAATAGCAGGATGTAAAAAGTAATTGTTGTGTTATTATTTTGAACTCTTACAATTTCAATATAATTTTTAGGAGTACTTGTGTAGTTTATAAAAATATTACTATCTAAAATAACATCATATACATTTTTTGTAGTTGGCTCTTGCATAACGGCCAAACTATCTACATTGGGCTTTTCATTATTATGTATAGTTTGGGTATATGCAACCATATTGCCCAACATAAATAGTAAAAAAAATAAAATGATTTTGCCCAACGTATAAATTTAAAACAAAATTAAGAAGATGTGTTGTTTAAATATTTTTTAAAAATAATTAATGTAGCCAAAATGAATTTTAGATGCTTGCCTTAATGTAAAAGGTACATCATCACGTTTTCCTAGTGCAATACTAAAATTTAAAAGCCCTGCTTTGGTTTCATAAACAATACCAAGGCCAGCACCTGTAAAAAAATTATTTGCTTTTACTGATTGATATGTTGCTTTTGTAGCTCCGGCATCAATAAATGAAAAGAAGTAAGAATTTAGGCCTAACAAAGCCCTAAACTCTGCCGTAGCTACTGCATATTGTGTTGCATAAATACTCTCTTCATCAAAACCTCTTAACAATTTATAACCTCCTATTTGAAAAACTTCGTTTCTGTAAATAGTTGGGCTGCTATAAATACCTGTGTGTATAGCAGCTTTTAAGGTGCTACTTTTTTTTAGTTTAAAGTAATGTGCTGCAGATAAAACTAATTTTATTTGATAGTTTTTTAATTTTATTGAATCGTACAAAGATGCATAGCTGTAACCTGGTGTAGATAAATTAAGTATATCGTTATTTTTGACTATAGTTTTAATACCAGCCAAAGCTGACACTGATAATTCAGTACCTTTTATAGGGTTAAATATATAATTTGTTTGTTGCAGTTTGTATGTGATTCCCGTGTTTACTGATTTTACATCAATATTTTGTGGCAACATTCTTTGTGCTTTGATTGAATTAGTATCTAACCCGGCAAATAATAAGTTGTTATTTTGTATTTGCAATACAAGCTTGCCAGTTTGATTATTGCCCAGGCTAAATTGGCTTCCAATTTGTGCATTTAATTGTAAAAATGCAGAGTCTTTTTTAAAGAGCTCAAATAAAAAGCTTAACCCAAATGCTGATTGCAAAAAATAAGGTTTTTCAAATCCAAAATTTATTCTGGGCGATTTTGGCTGCAAAGCCTGATATTTAAATAAAAGTCCTTCACCGGCACCAAATACATTTTTAAGATCAATATTAACATCGCCAGTTAATTGAAACTTGCCAGTATTATTACTGCTTGGCAAAAATCCTAAAATAGCGCTAACCTGACTGCTTTTTTTATTGTTTACAAATAAATTTACAATAGATCCTGAGCCCAACATATTTAGCTTTGATGGAAACATAGTTTGAGCAAAAGGCAGCTCCAACATACGCTTATCAATATCTTTTAATTTATCTCTGTTGTAAATGCTGCCATTTTTTATGCCTAAATAGCTTTGCAGAAATTTGGGACTTATTTTTAAACTTCCATAATTTTTAATGCTATCTATAGCATATAAAATTCCTTTATTTAGCACTAATGCAGCAGATAATTTATCGCTACTTATTGAAACACTATCTAAATAAATGGCTGTAAATGGAAAACCAGCATTTTCATATTGCACTAATAACTTTTCTTTAAAAATTTCTATCGCCTCAAAGTTTAATGGTTTTCCTTCAAAAGTTTTTTCAGTATACCCCGTCTTAGCAAGCAATTGTTTATCAATACCAATTAATTTTAGTTGAACTAAATTATATTTTGTTCCAATATATAATTGAATGTATACATCGTTATTTATTTGCCAAACACTATCTACAGATGCGGTAACATAACCTTTATTGCTTAATAAATTTGGTAATGCATTTATGTATTCATACGCTTGCGCTAAATCTATAAATTTAGTTTTTATAGCAGGTATTGCAGCTGTATTGACAGTATCTTTGTAAGTAATAAATACATTAACTGAAAGGGAATTATTGGTAGTAGTTTGAGATTTTACTGAAACTTGTAAAAATAACAGACCCACCAATAACAACAAATTATGCAATACTGATTGTATAAGCTTACACATTTTTATAGCGCTATAATTTTTTTAAAAAGTAAATTTACATTAGTTTGGCTGGTATTTATATTCATATTCCATTTTGCAAACAAGCCTGTACGTATTGCAATTTTCATTTCTCAGTTTCTCTTAAAAATAAGGAGCAATTAATTAATGCATTAAAAACTGAAATTAACATAACCCCACAATTTGTAGACGATGAAATTATTGAAACTATATACATTGGGGGAGGCACACCAAGTTTACTAACAAAACAAGAAATAGCAAGTATAATAGAGGCACTACAGCAAAAATTTACCATAAGTAAAAACGTAGAATTTACTTTAGAGGCAAACCCAGATGATGTAACTAATGAGCAACTACATAATTGGCTGGCTTTAGGGGTAAATAGACTTTCAGTTGGATTACAATCATTTAATGCCGATGAATTAAAATGGATGAACAGGGCACATACTGCTACACAATCAATCATTTGTATAGATGAAATTATTGCAGCTGGCTTTACAAATTTTTCAGTTGATTTAATTTATGGTTCTCCCTTACTTTCCAATACTGATTTGGAGCGTAACATAGAAATTATCATCTCCAAAAAAATACCCCATATATCATGTTATGCTTTAACAGTGGAAAAAAGTACCATTCTTCATAAACAAATACAACAAAAAAAAGTAGCTGATGTTAGTTATGATAAACAAGCAGAACAATTTGTTTTGTTGGTAGATAAGCTTACAAAAGCAGGTTATGAACAATATGAAATAAGTAATTTTTGTTTACCTAATTATGCTAGCAAGCATAACAGTAGTTATTGGCAAAGCAAGGCTTATTATGGCTTTGGCCCATCTGCACATTCATTTAATGGTGTAAACATAAGGCAATGGAATGTGGCAAACAATGGCTTGTATATAAAGGCTTTGCAAAATAACAATTTACCTTTTGAGCAAGAAGTACTAACAGAAACTCAACTATTAAATGAATATGTAATGACTAGTTTACGTACTAGTAAAGGGATAAACTTACCTGCATTAAAAGAAAAGTTTGGAGAGGAGCATTTGGATAGAATAGTTGCTACTGCTCAGCAATATGAAAGCGTTGGTAAATTAAGTATACAACCAACTTCAATTGTTTTAACAACAAAAGGTAAGTTTTTTGCTGATGGTATTGCGGCAGATATGTTTGGGTAAAAGTTTTATATAAGACCTTCTTCAATTAGTTTAAATCCTTTAGTTGCGTCTTCACCCTGCCATAAAATATTATACACCGTATTGGCAATTGGCATATCTGCCAATACCGTTTGGTTTATAACATACATACATTTTGCAGCGTTGTAACCTTCTGCCACCATGCTCATTTCTAATTGTGCATTTTTTACTGAGTAGCCTTTCCCAACCATATTACCAAATGTACGGTTACGGCTAAATGGTGAGTAGCAGGTTACCAATAAATCTCCAAGGTATACTGAGGCAGCGTAATTTACATGCTTATTTTTTTTAGCATTTTTACCATGCTCCATATAACCAACTTCTGCATTTATGATACCTGCTTTTCTTAAAAAACCTGCCATTTCATCTGCACTGTTAGCTATTAGAACACTTAAAAAATTATCACCATAATCTAACCCATGAGCAATACCTGCTGCTACAGCATAAATGTTTTTTAGCACTGCTGCATATTGCACTCCATAAATATCTTTATTGGTTACAGTATTTATGTAATCAGTTTTAAAATTTGTAGCAATAATTTGTGCCGTACTTTCATCTACTCCTGTAAAGGTTAGGTATGATAATTTTTCTGCAGCTACTTCTTCTGCATGGCAGGGGCCAAGCAAAGCAAAATATTGCTCAATAGCTACATTAAATTGTTTTGATAAATATTTATTTAGTAATTCATTACAATCTGGCAAAATCCCTTTTATAGCAGATACTATTTTTTTATTTTCAAAAATATTTTTAGGCAAATTTGCCAAAACCTGCGTTGTATATGCAGATGGTATTGCTATAATTACTACATCAACCTGTTGTATTAATTCCTCAACATTAGTTGTAAGTTTTAACCTTGCAATGTCAAACTTTGCTGCAGTAAGGTATTGTGGGTTGTGGCTTTTTAGTTTAAAT
>JANMAV010000059.1:0-7182 GCA_031360055.1 Ferruginibacter sp. | reverse complement strand
CAGCAATAGTTACTTTACTTTTACCACCTGAAGTATCTGTGATAAAAATGTTTTTACCTTTTTTAGTTAATGTAATTTGTGAACCAGCTACTGTAGTTAAAGTTGCTTTACCACCACCTGCTTTAATTTTAGCTACTAAGTCAGCAGCACTTAATTTACCAGATATTACATGGTAAGTTAAAACAGTAGTAAGCATTTTTTTGTTTTCTGGCTTAAGCAATGTTTCAACAGTACCTTTTGGTAATTTATCGAAAGCTGCATTTGTAGGAGCAAATACAGTAAACGGGCCAGCACTAGCTAATGTTTCAACTAAACCTGCTGCTTTAACTGCTGCTACTAAAGTTGTATGATCTTTACTATTCACTGCATTTTCTACAATATTTTTAGATGGATACATAGCAGCACCACCAACCATTACAGTTTTTTCCATTTGAGCCATAGCTGTTGTAGAAGCAAAAGCTACTACTGCCATCATAAATAATCCTTTAATTTTTTTCATAATTTTTGTGTTGTAATATTAAAATATTTGGTTTTAAACACTTACGGATGTACTACTAATTTGGTTTTTAAATTTTATAAATATTTCAGTTTAGTTAAAATTTATTTTTTTTAATTTGTGTTTTGCTATTTAAAAAAAAGGCTAATAAAAAATACATATTTGTACATTTTATTAGCCAAAATTATTTTACTTAAAGTATTTTAATCATATTCTGTTTTAGCTTGTGTAGGTTTTGGTGCAGGTTTTATTGGTTTTTTATCATCAGCTTTTGGTGTTGTAGCTGCAGCTTTTGGATCATCATTTTTTTGCTGATTACTAGGCATACTGTTATTTGATGTGGTTTTTTTTACTGTATCGATGGTCGTATTTTCTTCCGGCATTATTTCCATTGGTTCTTCATCGTTCAAATAATCTTCGGCACTTATTGGGTTACCTTCATCATCTGTTGGAGCATCACCTCTACTTATAATGTTTTGAAAATTTGCATCAGCAAAAATTGGATCGTTTTTTACTTCAACAGGTATTGTAAACTCCTTAATTGTATTGTAATCTTTAAACCTTTTATCTGCATACACATTAACCATAAAATTACCCCAAGCAGGTGCTGCCATTTCTGCCCCACCTGCATTATTTTGATAAATAGGAATAAATGGATCTTCACAACCTACCCATGTTCCTGCAAGCAAGGTGGGAGTGTAACCTATAAACCAACCATCAGTATTATTATTTGTTGTACCAGTTTTACCTGCTTTTTGAGTAGGAATATTGTAACTATTTAATCGTCTACCAGTACCTGATTTTATTACACCTTCCATCATTTTTACCATGGTGTAAGCATCAGTTTCACCAATTACTGGTTTGCTTTGTGCCATGGCAAATTCATGTACTAAATTGCCATTCTTGTCTTCAATTCTTGTTACAAATACAGGCTCTGTGTTATTACCTTTATTTGGAAACATAGTGTAAGCTTGTAGCATTTGTAACATTGGTATTTCTGCTGCACCCAATGCAATAGATGGGTACGGTGGTAACTTTGCTTTTACACCACATTGTTGTGCAAATTCAATTGTACGTTTTACGCCAATAACAGCCATTAAATGCCAAGCACAACCGTTTACTGATTGTGCTAAACAATGGGCACATGTACCACCACCTGTGCTAATAGTTTTTCCGCTAAGTGTTAATGGCCCCCCAGGTATATAAGTTTCTGGTGTGTAGCCGGCATCAGTTACTGCTAGTGTATACAACAATGGTTTAAATGTAGATCCTACTTGCCTATTAGCAGTTACGTGGTCGTATTTAAACCAACGATAATCTATACCTCCAACCCATGCTTTTATTTCTCCACTTTTTGGGTCCATAGCTACAAAGGATGTTTGCATAATTTGTTTATGGTATTTAATAGAATCTACTGGTGTCATTATAGTATCTTTCTCATGCCTATCACCACCTTTCCAACTAAAAATTTTCATTTTTACTGGTATGTCAAAAGTTTTTCTTATTGCTGTGCTATCAAGCCCATCTTCTGCCAAGTTTTTCCAACGCTCTGTAAATTTCATAGCATTTTGTATAATATTATCGTGGCCTTTCCAAAGCTTGTTTCCTCTTGCCTTAATGGTGTAGTTTAGTTTGGCTTGTACATTTGGCATGTGGTTTCTCATGGCTTCTTCAGCATAGTTTTGCATACGGCTATCAATGGTGCTGTATATTCTTAGGCCATCTCTATATAAATCATAAGGCTCACCCGTTTTTGGGTTTTTATTATTTTTGCACCATTCTTTCATCACTTCAATTAGTGCTCTTCTATAATAAGGTGCTATACCTATATTTTCATCTATTTGTTTGTAGTTAGTTATAAGTGGTTTTGCTTTAAGTTTAGTAGCTTCTGTGGTGGTTAGGTAATGTTGTTGTGCCGCCACCATTTGCCCTATTACGGTATTACGCCTATCAATAGATGCTTTTGGGTGCCTAATTGGATCATATATAAAACCCTTTAACATACCAATGAGTACGGCAGCTTCTTCAATTTTTAGCTCTTTAGGTTCTTTTTGAAAGTAGGTTAAGCTTGCATTTCTTATACCATATATATTACCCCAGGCAGCTCTGTTTAAATAAAGGGTCAATATTTCCTCTTTTGTAAAATTTCTTTCTAGTTTTACAGCAATAATCCATTCTTTTATTTTTTCTGTACCACGGGTTAATATATTACCATGACCTTGGTTTAAAATCATTTTAGCTAATTGTTGGGTTATAGTACTACCCCCACCATCTTTACCTAATGAAAAAACAGCTCTCAATAATGCCTTGGCATCAATACCTGAGTGCTCAAAAAAACGTTCGTCTTCAGTGGCAACTAAAGCATTTAAAGCATTTACAGATATTTGATTGTATTGTACCTCACTTCTATTTTCTGCATAATATTTCCCCATAAGCTTACCGTCTGAGCTTATCACTTCACTGGCTAAATCTGCCTCTGGGTTTTCTAAATCTTTAAGAGATGGCATTTTGCCAAACATGCCATAGTTAGCTCCTATAAATAAAAAAATCACAACTGCAAATCCTATAAAAAATATACGCCAAAGTATTTTTACTGAACGTTTCATATCGGGGTTAAATATTAAAAAATGTGTGCAATATTAGGTTAAAATTTATTTCCAAAATTGCTGTTTAACAATTGCCTGTAGGTTTGTAAATCCTTATTGGCTTTAAGTATTTGCAAGTTACTATCTGAAATTATGGTAAATGAATATTTAGAAGCTTGTAACCAAGATATTTCAGATGGGGCTGCTTTTTTAATCTTGTCGTAATATTTTATTGCTTCTGTAGCATTTTCAAAATTTGCAAAAAGTAACAAAGCTTTATCAGCGTCTATAGCATCTTTATTTATGGTTATGTTTATAGTAGCCATGCTAGATTTATTAAACCTTGTAAATGCATTTTTTGCCTCTGTAACGTATACACCATCTACCTTATCTAAAATCATTGCAACATAAAAAGGAGCTTCAGGCTGAAGCACAAAATTTTTACTAATAAATGCATCAGGCGTTTTGATGGTATCTACTCTTGGTTTAATGGTTGTAGGCGCTGCTATAATTTTTACTGCAGTTGGGGCAGAAGGAGCAATGATGGTTGTAGTATTTGGGTTATCATTTGCTACAATTACCTTATCATCATCTGTTCTTGTAATTTCCAACTCTGTTAAATATTTTTCTATTTCTGCTCTACGGCTCAATACATCAATCATAGTAGCAGCCTTTGGTTTTAGGGCTGATGTTGGGTATAGTGTAACCAAATTTCTTAATTGAGCTATTGCATTACTATCATTTCTTTGTTTAATGTGATACATAGCTTCTATGTACAATAATTGTGGACTCCAATAATTAATACCATACAAACTATCTGCAACCTTTTTTTGTGCTATGGCTTCATCAAATTTGCCTTCAATAAACTGGTTGTAAATGTTTTCGTAGGTTACTGTTGCTGCTGGGTTTTTTGCTGCCGCAGAAACGATTGGCATATTAATTTTTTTTGCTGCATCGCTACCAGGGTAATTTGTAAGCAAACTATTTTTATATTGATTTGCTTTATTTACATTTCCTATTTTAGTGTAACAAAAGTTTAAGGCTCTGTATACATTTGGCACATTTTCATTTTTACTAAATCTTTGTAAAAACTTTTCATATAATTCAATTGCTTGATTATAATCTTGCAGCTCATTTTGAAAAATTTCAGCAGCCGTTAGCATACTTTTTGCAGTTAAAATATTACTACTATCTATCATTTCTGGAGTAGTAGGTATTTGGCTCATTAATCCTTCATAAGTAATTTCTGTTGTAGCATTTGCAACTGCAGTAGTACCGGTTAAATCCTTACTGGCAGGTGTATCTGGAGAGGTGCTACCTAATCCTGAATTAGCATTTTTTACAATAGCTGATGTGGAGCTTGTTGTTGCATTTCTCCTCCAATTATCTACATTGGTTCTTTTACCCCATTTTACTTTAAAATCATTAAAACCTTTACTTCTTAAGTTGGTGCTATAAAAGTACCATTCACCAGTATTGGCAGCGGCTGATCTAAACAAATCTACCGGTTCTGTATTTCTTTCATTAAAAGTAATGAGGGTATTGCCTTCAAAAGCATCGTCAGCTTTTAAACCATTTTCTTTACGATATTTTTTTATTATTTTTTTTACAATAGCTTCTCTATCTGTTGATGTTAATGTTGCTAATAATTGTAAACTATCTTGCAATTCAATGGTGTTTAGAGGAGGCACTAACCTACTTAATATTTCTTTTCTTTCATCTGTTGATGTTAAATCAAAACCTATTTCTGTGCTTGTTGTTGTTACACTATCGTAAAAGGATTTTGCATCAGTATATCTTTTTTGTGTAAAAGCAATATCTCCTAATTGTATAAAAGATAAATCTTTATAGCTAGTGGCAGTTGGGTTATTTTCAATGCTTTTAAAATAGTAGCTTATACTGTTAGTTGTATCAGGCTGTTGCAAGCTTAACTGTGCTGCACTGTAATAAATAATGTCTCTGTAGGTATCATATTTATCTTTCTTTGCCATTTTTAATAAATTAGCAATGCTATTAGCAAGTTCTTTGTTATCGCCATTTTTACGTAGCATTTTTGCATCGTTTAGTCTAGCATAAATATCCATTACAGGGTCATTAGTATGCTTAGAAACTTTTGCATAATATGCTGATGCATTATCGTAATTTCCTGTTACTTCATACATTTGAGCAAGCAAATACTCCCATCTGCTTTTATCTTGCTTACTATCAGCGTTACTTAATGCTTTAGCTAGATGATTAGCTGAACTATCTAAATTATTTTGAGCATAAAACCAGTAAGCAGTTGCTTCTTCTAAATCATTTTGTAATCGCTTTGGTAAATTTTTATCATTCTGTAAAATGCTAATCAACCCAGCTGCATCGCCATACTCTTTTTGCTCAGTAAATGTTCTTATTTGCCAAATTAATGCATCGTTTCTGCTTGCAGGTTGCGTAAATGCTTTTTGTAAAATATTTCTTTTTTCTTTATCTGCTATTGTTACTGAGCCCACACCTGAGCCAGCATCATTGCTATTTGAACCTACAATTTTATTATAATCATCATCCTTTTTTGTACGAGGAAAAAGGTTGTAATTTATAAATTGAAAAGTTAGTGCTGCAGAATCTAAATCTTTTTTTAGATAATATGCTTTACCTATTAATAAATAAAAATTATCCACCCATTCTGTTCTCAAATCATGCAATAATATACCTGCTGTTGCTTTATATATTACTGAATCTAAATCGGTTTTTTGTATAGCAGTGTTTTCTAACGTGTATGGGTAAAATTGTAATAGTTTTGAGTAATCATCCTTAGAAGATAATTTGGCTCTTTCTATTACAGCATTTAATTTATTATTTGCATTGTAATAAAAATTATAATGTGAGGTATTGTTTTGCATAAACTTACGAATTCCCTTAAAACTTTTTTCGCCAGTTTTTTCTGATGCTAATTTTTTTTCTTCATATTTTTCAGGTTTTTTTTCTTTACCAAAAATATCAATGGTCCACGCTGGTTGTGCTATGACAGTATATTGGCAGCCCAAAACAATAAATAGAAATATAAAAAAAGATGTACGATTTTGCATTAAAAATTAATTGGTAGTGTTAATAGTAACTTGTGTTAATGTAAATATAATCAATAGCCAAATATTGCCAATCAAAGCAAATATGGTAAAACTATACCTTTAATATGTTAAAAATATACTTTCTTTGTTTAATAGCTGAAAAACCATAGTTAAATAAAATTAAAAGCCTGTAAATATGCAGATGCCCGATGTAAATAGCACCTTAAAAAGGTTACGTAACCACTACCGGCTAGTTATAATGAATGAAGATACTTTTGAGGAAGTGGTAAAGTTTAAACTTACCAGAATGAGTGTGTACATTTTTATGAGTAGCATTTTTATTTTAATGGTAGGGCTTACAGCTACACTTATAATTTTTACCCCCCTAAAATATTATTTACCCGGAGTAGGTATGGGCACAGTTAAACAAGTAAAAGAGTATAGGGAGTTAAAATTAAGAACAGATTCTATGGAGCAAGTTTTAAAATACCAAGATGGATATTTGAAAAATATAGAAAAAGTATTAAATGGAACAATAAAAGTGTTAGATACAACTAAACTAGTATTGCCAAAAATGGATAAATAATAACTACAATTTGTTCAATATTTGTTAATATAAAATTTCTACAACTCAAACATTAAAAGTGGGAGTATTGTTTAACTAAAAAATGCTCCCACTTTGATTTTAAATTACAATTAGTTTTTTGAAATTTTGCTTATTTTATTACAGTTATTGTTTTACTAATAACAGATTTATTGGTTGTAAGTTTTACAATGTACATACCGTTTTTAAAATTACTAACATCAATTACTTCTGTACCTGATGTATTTGAAATTCTTTTTCTATAAATAATTTGCCCAACATCATTGTAAATTGCTAAAGCATTTGGTTTTTGTTGTAATGCATCTGTAAATATTACATTCATATTTTTTGATGCAGGTGATGGGTATATCTCTATGCTAGCAGTACCAGTATATTTTACAGTAGCAATGTTGCTATAGGAAACTCTATTATATAAAGTAGTTTCTTTAATTCTGTAAAAATTTATATTATTTA
>JANMAV010000092.1:0-6719 GCA_031360055.1 Ferruginibacter sp. | reverse complement strand
TATTTTAGCAATTTTAATTTGCCATTTTTGTATGTATATGAGCTTACCTGCCCAGTAATTATATTACTAACAGTATCAGCATTTTCATTTACTGCATATACAAATTTTGCATTTGGGCTTACAGCTAAAAATGATGGATTTGAAGATTTTGTAACGGAAATAAGTTTGCTATTTGCCGTATTAGTATTAAAATTATACACGTAAATGCCTTGGCTGTTTTCATTTGTATATGTACCAACTATTAAGTGTTTTTGTTGTGCATTTACTAAAAACATACATAGTATTAGTGTATAGGTGAAGATGATTTTCAATACAATTAATTTATTTGTATGTTGTAAAAAAATGAATATATATATACAGGGCAAACATGCTCCAATGTAAAACTAATGATATGTATTTTTTTTTGGGATAAAAAAAGGCAGAAGCAACAATTGGAGCTAATGGTACGGCTAATAAAATCCAATATGTAAAATTGTTACTAGTATTTATGAAAGGAATTATTGCTGCTACAATTAAATATAAAAACAAAAGTTGCCAACTTTTTCTTGTTTGTACTACCTGCCTCTGTAGTGCTTTGTTTGTATAAATTAAGCCAATAATGGTACTTAATGCAATGAGCGCTAAGGCAAAATATGCCAATTTGTTATTATAAAAATATGGTATTGATACAGTAAAACCAGCAAACTTAAATGCCTGTGGGTTGCTACTTAAAAATAACCAAGCAATGTAAAAATATATAGGCGTTACAATACCAACAAGCCCCATAATCCACTCTTGAAGTTTAAATGTTTTTGCTACTGCCACACCCACCATTACTAAAATTATAAATGCTATTGATGGAAAATAAATAAAGGAACATATACCGGTAATTAACCCAATATTAAATATGGTTGTTTTAGGATTAGCGTTGTTGTATAAAGTACTCAATTTGCCCCACATATAAATGGCAAGGCTGCTAACCAATAATGGCGCAGATAAAACAAACCAACTACTAAACAATGATGTTATAAGTAAATAACTCATACCAGTTAAATAATTAGATTGCTTGTGTAATTTTTGGTTGTTTACAATTTTATTAAAACTTATTGCTTGGGTGTAAAATAATATAAAAGCCACTAACGAATAAAAAAAAGTTGTAGATGATAAACTACCAATTAGGTATAAAATAAATTTGTATAAAATACCATCATGCTCCTGCAACTGCGGCGGTTTAGCATTAACAAATAAAGGTATTTTTAATACTAAAGCGTATATAAAAAGTAATGCATTGCCCGATGGATTATTGTTTTTAAAAATACCTATCACAGTAAAAATATTAAATGGCTGAATGGCAAAGCTAAAAATCAATTTTGGCAAATGCAATATTGTTTCTTACAACGCAAGGCATTAATACTTGCCTTGCTCCAGTTTGCCTAGCAAGTTTTGGCATAAAACTAAACCCAGCTTCCCTACTTTTAAGTGTTGCATAACGTATTACTGAACCATTTGGTTGCAATGCAAAGTCACTCAATATTTGGCGATTATTATCTTTCTGTAAAAATAAAAAGTGTACCTCAGCGCCTGCATTCATGTTTGCAAACGATAAAAAATTATCTGTTTCTACATCGCTAGTTGTTTTATTTATAACACTGCTCCATTGTGGTTGCAAGTTGCTGTTAAAGCTTATACTCACAATATCATTGTAATTGTATACTATATCTCTTGTATTATTTTGATCACCAAATGGCCTGTAATACCCGTAATAACCTCTGTTGTATAAATAATAATCAGATGTGTAGCCATAGTATCTATTGTTGTAAAACCCACCACTATTAAACCTATCATCATAGGCACCGCCGTACCTTCTTTGCTTATAGTACTCCTCAGTAGTAATTATAAAACCTCCATCTTTTTTTAATATTACGTTACGTAGGTTAAAATTATCATAGGCAGTTCTCCAATCTGGCTTGCCCGATAATTTAGATTTTATACTGTCATTAAAAACATTAACGGCTGTATTTTGAATTGTATATGGATATCTACTCATAATGGCAGTTAGTATACCATCAACATTGCCTACATTTTTTTTATAAGCAAATGTGTTTACTAAAAACCTGCCATTTAAATTATCTATTTTTATAACAGGCTCTTGCACTAATACATTATTTAAAGGCACAGTTACAATATGAATGGTATCTGAAAATAATTTTTTTGCATTAATTTCAACAGTGTTTACAAACTCTGGTCTAGCATTTTGTATTACTTTGCTAAATACATAAGTACCTTCATCATCAATTTGTAAATCACCAAACACTTCTCTTCTATCGTTATAACTAATTATTTTTTTTGTGGAGTCAAGTTTCAACAAATTTTCATCATACACTTTAGTTGTTAAATTAAATACATCATTTTTAGCTTGAATTTTATACAAAAGAATCATTTTTTTGTTTTCACTCCAAGTTATATTGTACGATGTGTTGTTACTAAAATATGATTCTCTATTTTCGTCAAGTTGTAATACTTCTCCTTGTAAAGCACCATTGGCACTCATTTTGGCAGCTTTGCAATACATGGTGTTTCCTTTTTGATATTGCCATACCATTATAAAATAGTTGGGATATGTTATAAAATCAATGTTGCTTACCCTATCACTCACAAAATCAATATTCACAATTTCTTTTATTGTCATATTATTATTGTAAATAGTGATGAACTGCTTTTTATAAATATTTTTATAAATTAAAAAATTATCGCCAAACTTTCCCAATATTTCAAAATTTAAATTTCTATTATCATTTCTTTCTATTTCGGAATATGTAATATTTTGTGCAACAACAATATTTGAGCTGTTAATTGCAATGAGAAGCATTATTAATAAAATATATTTCATAGGTTATGATTGCTTAGGTTGAAGGAAAATTGATTTTTAATTAATCCTTTTTATACTTTTTATATTGATATAAAAATACGATTTTATGTTACTAATTTTTACTTTGTGACAAACTTATAATTTATCATTTTTAAAGTTAATTTTTAGCAAATCGTCATTTCGATTTTTATATTAGCATATTTTATCAAAACAGGTATTTATAAATTCATAGTATTTAAAATGCATACCCAAAAACTTTATCTTTTTTCAAAAATTAACTTCTATTTTAAACTATACCTTTGGTATAAAAACTTTTTATGGCTACAGTATTAATAGCAGGTGGTACAGGGTTTATTGGATCAATACTAATAAAACAACTAGTTGCAAAACATTATAATGTAATTGTGCTTACTCGTAGCCTTAATAATAAAAAAGAAAGTACCCAAATTAGTTACGCAAAATGGGATGTGCAAAAAGGTGAAATTGATGTAGCAGCTATGCAAAAAGCTGATGCTATTATACAACTTACTGGTGCAGGTGTGGTAGATAAAAAGTGGACAGAAGCATACAAAAAAGAAATAGAAACTAGCCGTACAAAAAGTTGCCAACTTATTGTTGATACCTTAAAAAATAATACACAGCAAGTAAAAACTATAGTTTGTGCCAGTGCCATTGGATGGTATGGGCAAGATGAAGTGCTAGGTAAAGCATTTGTAGAAACAGACCCAGCCGATGAAGGATTTTTAGGACAAGTTTGTAAAAAATGGGAAGAAAGTATTGAGCCAGCAATTGAACTTGGCATACGTGTATGTAAGTTGCGTACTGGTATTGTACTTGGCCATAAAGCAGGAGCATACCCAGAATTTGCAAAACCCACAAAATTTGGTATTGCTGCCATACTAGGCACAGGTAAGCAAATAGTAAGCTGGATACATATTGATGATTTATGTAGACAATATATATATGCTTTAGAAAATAATAATATGCAAGGAAGTTATAATGCAGTAGCACCTGTACCTGTAACTAATGCTGTACTTACAAAAACTATTGCTCAAACTGTGAGAGGTAAATTTTACTTACCTATACATGTACCCGTTTTTGTTTTAAAATTAATGCTTGGCCAAAGAAGCATAGAAATTTTAAAAAGTACAACAGTTAGTGCTGTTAAAATAAAAAGTGAAGGATTTACTTTTATTTACCCAACTGTTGAAGCCGCTGTAAAAGAGTTGGAAACAAGTAAATAATTATAAATCAGCCTTGCTATATTTATACCTGCTCCACAACATAAATAAAATAACATAACCTACTGCCAGGCCTAAAACCAACCAAGTATAATTAGTAGGTAATGTATTGGCTGCTATAGACTTTAATGGGTTATCAGGAAAAGTAAGTAAACCATCAGCAGCATTTAGGGGTAAATAATCTCCTACACTACCTAAATCATGCCCACTGCTTGCTTTAAATTTATTGCTTGCAATATCTAAAAACTGAGATAAAAAATTTTCTGCCGTGAGGTATATAAAAAACAACCCAATAGCAAAACCAGTTTTTTTAACTAATACTGCTATTAGCACAGCAAAAATATTGTAAGTTATAGCTTTTAATAAAAAATACCCAACATGGCTAAAGCTATTGCTACTAAAAGGTGTGCCTGATGCTAAGCCAAAACTGTATGCTGTAATTAAAACTAATAGGGTGGTAAATAATGCTATAAGTATTGCTAGTACTAGCTTTACAGATATAAACTCCTTTCTGCTCCAACCATCAATTATATTTTGCCTATTTGTTTTAAAAGTGTATTCATTAGTTACAATTATAAGCATAATCATAGCTGGTAATATTAATAAACAACCAGTTGCATAGCTAGTAGTTTGCCAAGTACTAGTAAAACTGTAGGGGTTAAAACTGCCTACTAACATTTCTGCACCAGGCTCAGCGGTTATGTTTTTTTGCACTAAATACACAACATAGTTCGATATAAATATACCTAGTGTAAAAAATAATAACAGTACTTTAAATGCTGTATAGTTTTTTAACTTAAGCCATTCTATTTTTAGTAATTGTATCATTGTAATAGTTGTATTTGTTAGTTGGTAAGCTCTAAAAATTTAGATTCAAAATTGCTTTTCTTTAGTTGTAAATGTGATAAGGCAATGCCATTATTAAAACAATAAGTATTAATTGCCTCAAGGTTTGCAGTACCTGCTTGGTAGGTAATTTCTACCATGTTATTTACTACATCTAATCTGCTAAAATTTTGTAGTTGTTGCACAGTATTTTTTAATTTTTCAACATCTTTTGCTGCTAATTGTACAATGTCATTTTGTAAAAATACCTCTGCCACAGTGCCTGTAGCTAATAGGTTTCCTTGTTTTAAAATAGCAACATGGGTACATACTTTTTCTACTTCATCAAGTAAATGGCTAGCCATTATTATAGTTTTACCTACTGATGCCAATTTTTTAATTAGGTTTCTAATTTCGGCAATGCCTACAGGGTCTAGCCCATTAGTAGGCTCATCAAAAACCAATACATCAGGGTTGCCAAGTAATGCTGCACCAATGGCTAGCCTTTGTTTCATACCTAAACTGTAGCTGCTAAAAGGAGAGTCTTTACGTTTGTATAAATCTACCGTGTGTAATACTTCTTCAATATCATTTGTGCTTAACCCTTTTATGGCTGCAGTAATTTTTAAGTTTTGTACAGCTGATAAATAATGATAAAAATTAGGTGTTTCTAAAAGCGTTCCAATTTTTTTTCTATGGTCATCTGTTGCTGCTTCATCAAACAATGTGTAGCTGCCGCTAGTAGCTTTTAGCACATTCATAATAATGCCAAGCAATGTGGTTTTGCCGCTGCCATTAGGCCCCAATATACCAAATACACAACCCTTTGGTACGCTAAAACTTACTCCTTTTAATGCCTTTATACTACCATAATTTTTGGTAATATCAGTTACTGATAATATTGCCATGTAAATATTTTATTTGCCAAAGAAAAGGAATTGTTTTTAAAAAAATAATGAATTGTTTTTAAATGGTAAGGAATTTACAATTTATTTAAATAAAAGTTTGATGTGATGTAAAGCTTTAATGAGCATTACTGATTAAATAATTTTAATTCTTATTATATCAATCAAACTTGAAGTTTAAAAATCTATTCAAAATATATTTATTGTAAATCTTCATTTGCACCAAGCAAAATGTTTATTATCATTATTATAGTATATGCCACATAAAATAAATATGGTAATCCATAAAATATTATGTTCTTTTTAAACAATGATACTATTGATAAAAAAAAGAAGAGAAAAAATGTGCAGGAAAGTAGATTCCAAAAAACTGTTCTACTCAAGTCGAATATATCAACGTTACATAAATAATGCAAAAATTGTATAAAAAAAAGAGCAAACACTATCAAATAAAAAAAGCGGCTTATTTTTTCTATTGCCTGCATATAACAAGGAATTTTTAACTTTTGTTTTGGGATACGAAACCAACATGTAATATAAAGCTAACTAGAATTTTCATTTCACTATCAAAGCTACTTTAAGCTTTTGTGCCACCAACAAAGTCTCAGCCTAGGTTCGTGTCTCACGAACCTAAAGCCTAGTTTGGTGTCTCACAAACCTAAAAACAGCTTTATAGTATACTATCTGTTATATTTTAATGCATAGTTTTTTATGATAAATATTATTAAATTGAGGATAAGTTTAATTGTATTTTAGAGTTATATTATATTAGTTAGGAGTAGGTTCGTGAGACACCATAACTGTTCGGAAGATATTTTTATGTTATTAACGTGTGTTGATAAGATTAGTTAGCTAATTTTTAAAAGTATTAAGTTCTTTGATAATAAAATTGATATGGAT
>JANMAV010000060.1:0-17211 GCA_031360055.1 Ferruginibacter sp. | reverse complement strand
ATCCATCACTTCTTTAGCTATTACTGGGCAACCTTGGTTGCTAGCAGGACCTACACGTGTAGGGCATTTATCTTCTTCATCATTTACACCATCACCATCAGTATCAGGTATAGGGCAACCTTGGTATTTTGCAACACCCTTTACAGTAGGGCATTTATCATTCTCATCATTTATACCATCACCATCAGTATCAGGTATTGGGCAGCCTTGGTATTTAGCTGTACCGGCAACATCAGGGCATTTATCATCTGCATCAGCAATACCATCACCATCTCTATCTGGGCAGCCTTGTAAGGTCACTAAACCAGCTACATCAGGGCAGTTATCATCTGCATCTAATACCCCATCTCCATCTCTATCAAGCACAACAGGTGGTGCAGGAGGCAATACAACCATTTGTTTTTTGTTGTTTATGGCACTTGCAAAACCAATGCTGTGGTAAAAATGGTAAGCACCGTTTTCAGTTACTGGAATACGATATTGTGAATTAGCAATTAAAAAAGTACCCTCTACAATTTTTAATTGTGCACCAATGCCTATTGGTGTAAAAGCACTAAAATAATCGTTCCATTCAGATACTCCAACTCCTAAAGTTAGAAACGGCGTAAAATTATAATTATCTGTAAGTAATTTAAAATTTGCTGTAGCAGCTCCTTCTAATAACAATCTATCACTACCACTAGTGTTTTTAACTGCATCGCTTGTAGGGTGTTTTAAAAATGCACCAGTTAATGTAGCAGCAATATCAATATGGTTAGTAAACCCACCAATATAGCTAAAGCTTAAACCTGGATCCATTCTTTTAAACTTAAAAAATTGCTTGTTGTTTATAACAGTAGATAAACTATTGGTACGTACATCAACAGCGCTTTTGTAGTCAATTAAACTAAAATGTACAGCTAACGATGATCGCTTTTTGTATTCTGTTTGCGAAAAACAATACAAGCTAGCTACTACTGCTAGTATTAATAATACACTTTTCTTCATATATGTCTTTTTAAAGGTCGGGGCAAAAATAGTGGCTTAGATTGAAATACTAAAATAAATTAAGCACAATATTAACAGATTGTTGTATTTTTTAGTAAATAACCCTATTTACGAGCTTTTTTAAGCACTGTAATTTTTACTTTGGTTAATCCTTGGTTTACAAAACCTAAAATGGTAGCTCCTTGTTTAGTAAGATCTACAATTCGTTTTGTTTTTGGGTGTAATCTGTCATTTACTGTAACAACAATGCTTTTATCATTTCTAATATTAGTTACTTTTATTACTGTACCAAGAGGTAAAACATTACATGCTGCGGTGAGTTTTTTATGGTTAAATTTTACCCCAGTGGCTGTTTTTCTACCTTCAAATTTTGTGGCATAATAACTGGCAACACCGTATAAAATTTTTTCGTTTGGTAAATTACCGGTTACTAGTGCAAAATCTGTTTCAATAACTGGTGCTAGATAGGTAGTATCAATAAGTTTTGATGGGATAGGTATAATGATAACAGTATCTACGTGTTGAGAAAATGTAATTGTGCTGCTTACTAAGCCCTGTAAAATAAATAGTATGTATAAAATTTTTATCATGTTGTTATTTTGATGCTAAATAGCGTTGCTTCAAATCTTTGTCTTCGCCATACATATCATCATAAAATTTAATTTTTCCGTTTACTAGTTCACAACTAAAGTATCTAATATATAGGGGTATTTTATTTTTTACAAGTATCACTTTATTTCTTTTTTGCAAAAGCCAATTATGAACCGAATCTGTGTTTGCTCTCAACGTATCATTTTTTGCTAAAAGCATACTATCATTTCTTATAATATAATCAGCCAATTTTTGCCATTCTTGCACCCTTACACAGCCATGGCTAAGGCTTCGTACAGCATTTTTATAGAGGTATCTTTGGTTAGTATCATGCAAATACACTGAAAATGAATTTACAAAATTAAACTTAATAATGCCCAAAGCGTTTCCATCTCCGCTGCCTTGTTGTACCCGAAAAGGTATGCCTTTTGTATACCTGCCCCAGTTTATAGCGGCAGCATTTATTTTTTGCCCTTTGCTATTGAGTAAATACAGCCCACGCCTAGCTAGGTAGCCGGAGTTACGCTTTAACCCAGGTAACATATCTTTACTAATTATGCTGGTAGGCACTGTCCACGTAGGGTATAATACAATATCGCTAATGGAACTTGTTATTAAAGGGGTTGGAGTTGCCACTTTACCACATATAACTTTACTTTCTAATACCGTGGTGTCAGCCTGCATCAATTTTAAATAATAAGCAGGCAAATTTACCCAAATATATTTTTCGGGCATTTTTTCAGGCAATAATTTATATTTATCTAAGGTAATGGCAATACTGTTAAAGCGTTGTTTATCGGTATAATTTAGCTTTTTTACAACAGCGGCACCAACCTTACCATCTGCCACTAAACCATTTTGTTGTTGATACTTTTTTACTGTATTGCTCAGCGTTGTAGAATCTGAATTTGTTTTCAAATTAAAACCTGCTTCACCCAATCTTTTTTTAAATGTTTTTATAAATGATAGGGAATCTTTATAGGGATAATTCAAATAAGTGTACAATCTATTATCCATACTATCTACAAACTTTTTTATACCTTTTTTAAGCAATAAATAATCTTTATGATGAGGCTGTACGTTTTGTAATACATCATATAATACATCTCCATTTTTTAATTTAGTAATATTTTTACCAAAGTATTGAGTGTATTTTGAACTGTCATTTTTCCAAGATGCACTGTCACTGCATAACCTACCTTGTTTTAAATCTTTTAATAAACCTAAATAAGCATCAGTAAATAAAATATCTGCTTTTGCCCATAGTATGGCATCACTATTTTTTGTGGAGTCGTATAGCAAAGTTTGTTGCATTTTATTAATAGCAGTAAAATTATAATCTTCCTTAAAAAGGCCTTGCAAAGCAGCGCTATCAATGTATTGTAATAGGGCTAAAGCATTGTTTGTTAACTGTTTTTTATTGCTCCAAATAGGCAAAAATTCTGTGTTTGTGTAATAGTTTATTAAGGGCTTGTAATAGGTAATTGTATTGCTATCAGTTGGTTTACTGCTGTTAATATTGTAGTTAGAAAGTTGGGCCTTAATATCTTGTTGCACCCTTTTATTCATTTTATTAGGGTCGGTTACTACATCTTTATTTTTTGAGTTGTTACAGGCATACAAGCACAGCAATGCATAGGTGAGCAATAGTATTTTTTTAGGCAGTAGCATGTTAGGTCTTTATTATTTTATGAAGATAAAATTTCAAAATCAATTTCAATTATTATTTAATAATTACTTTGCAACACAGTAGGTTTTTTAAACAAGCAATACATGAAATATTATATTATAGCTGGCGAAGCAAGTGGTGATTTACACGGTAGCAACCTTATAAAAGCTATACAATTAAAAGATGAGCAAGCTATTATACAATGTTGGGGTGGTAATAAAATGGAACAAGCAGGCGCCACTGTAGTAAAACATTATAAAGACTTAGCATTTATGGGATTTGCCGAAGTAATAAAAAATTTACCAACTATTGTAAAAAACATAAAGTTTTGCAAGCAAGATATTATAGCATTTCAGCCAGATGTGTTGTTGTTAATTGATTACCCTGGCTTTAATTTACGCATAGCTAAATGGGCACATAAAATGGGATTAAAAGTAGTGTACTACATATCCCCACAAATATGGGCATGGAAAGAAAATAGGGTGCATGCTATTAAAAGAGATGTAAATAAAATGTTGGTAATATTACCTTTTGAAGCCGATTTTTATAAAAAATATGATTATAAAGTTACCTATGTTGGTCACCCGTTGGTAGAAGTAGTTTCAGCTTTTAAAAAGCAGCACCAACATTTGCAAAAAGAAGATATTATTGCTTTACTACCTGGTAGTAGGCAGCAAGAAATTGCCATTAAACTACCCATAATGTTACAAGTTGCTAGCCACTTTGCCAATTACAAATTTGTAGTTGCAAAAGCACCTGGGGTGGATAATGAATTTTATGAAAACATGTTGCTACCCTTTAACAATGTAGGCGTAGTTGCAGATGATACGTATACCCTACTAACCAAAGCCAAAGCAGCATTAGTAACAAGTGGTACAGCCACTTTAGAAACAGCTTTATTTAAAGTACCACAAATAATTTGTTACAAGGGTAGCAATATTTCGTACCAAATAGCCAAACGTTTAATAAAAATAAAATACATAGGCTTGGTAAATTTAATTATGAATAAGCCGGTGGTAAAGGAGCTTATACAAGATGATTTAACTGTGCAAAATTTAGTAGGGGAGCTACATAAAATATTGTACAATGAGCAAACTGTAAATCAAATTGAGCAAGATTATGCAGCCTTAGAAACCTTGCTTACTGCAGGCGGCAACGCATCAGCAAATGCTGCTGAGGAAATTTTGAGTTTTTTGAAAGGGAGTTAGTTGATTGGTTGTTTAGTTGGATAGTTAGGAATTGGTGATTTGGAATTTAGAGTTAGGAAATGGGAATTAGGAATTAGGAGTTAGTAATTGGGAATTAGTGATTTGGATTTGGTTTTAACTCAGCGATTCCTCATTTTACTCCTGTTCTATACGGTGAAAGGTTTTTATTGAAATAAAATCGTGAATAGTAAAATATCAATGGCCAATAGTCAATGGTCTGTAGTTTATTAACTAATCAACTAAACAACAAACCAACAAATACCTAACGTAGTAACTTTATAGCAAGCACTACCATGGCAAACAAAAACAGTAATATAGATAACCTGTTAATGCCATGCATATACTTCATCCACTGGGTAGATGTATCGTTAGGATCTTTTTTTACAAGATATAAATATTGACCTATTTGTTTTAAAATACGCATTGTATTATGCAGTTTTATAGAGTAAAATTACACCTATATCTAAACAAATAAAAATTTTGACAATCAGTTCCTACAATAATATCGCAAATAGGGAATGTTTAAGTGGTTATCAGTTTTCCACAAAAAAAAATGCTACATACGGTTGAGCTATTTTTACAACTAATAATTATAAAAATTTATGACAAGAGAAGAAAATTTTATGCAACAAGCCATAGCATTATCACAACAAGCCATAGATACTAAATTAGGTGGCCCTTTTGGTTGTGTAATTGTAAAAAATAACGAAGTTGTAGGTAAGGGGCATAATAAAGTTACCTCTACTAATGATCCTACAGCCCATGCTGAAGTAGTAGCCATTAGAGATGCCTGTAAAAATTTGCAAACTTTTCAGTTAGATGATTGTGAAGTGTACACATCGTGTGAGCCATGCCCAATGTGCCTTGCGGCTATATATTGGGCAAGGCCAAAAGCAATATATTTTGCCAACACAAAGCAAGATGCTGCCAATACAGGTTTTGACGATTCTATGTTATACGAAGAAATGGCCAAGCCCTTGGCAGATCGTAAAATACCAATAACCAATGTAGGAAGAGCAGAAGCCATAAAAGTTTTTGAAGGATGGTTAAAAGATCAGGATAAAATATGTTATTGATAAGCTTAACTATCACAAATACAATTACATAGGTATAATTGGTTCCACTATAATATTTATTTTAAAAAAAAAGGTACAAATATTAATAAAATATGTACTTTTGCAGCCCCAAATAGTTCTTTTGAATAATTCCTATAGCAAGCTGTAGGGATTGGGAGTATCGAATATCTCGGTACGTTAACACCAAAAAAAATAAAAATGGCTAAAGAAATTACAGGCTATGTTAAGCTCCAATGCAAAGGAGGACAGGCCAACCCAGCACCGCCAATTGGACCAGCTTTAGGTTCTAAAGGTATCAACATCATGGAGTTTTGCAAGCAATTTAATGCACGTACGCAAGACAAACCCGGTAAAGTATTACCAGTTCTCATTACCGTTTACGGTGACAAATCGTTCGATTTTGTAATTAAAACTCCCCCTGCTCCAGTACAATTAATGGATGCCGCTAAAATAACTAGTGGTAGCAAAGAGCCTAACCGTGTAAAAGTGGGTAAAGTTACTTGGGCACAGGTTGAAGAAATTGCAAAAGATAAAATGCCTGACCTTAATGCTTTTACCTTAAACAGTGCTATGAGCATGGTTGCCGGTACAGCACGTAGCATGGGCTTAACTGTAGAAGGTAAAGCACCTTGGGAAAATTAATTTAGGTTGCCGTAAAAAGCTCTTGTCATCACACAAACATTAAAAAATGATTACTAAAAATAGAAAACTAGCAAATGCTAAGGTAGATGCCAATAAGGCTTACACCCTAAAAGAAGCATCTGCACTAGTAAAAGATATAAATACAACAAAATTTGATAGCTCTGTTGATTTGCATGTACGTTTAGGAGTAGATCCTAAAAAAGCTGATCAAGCTATTAGAGGTACCGTATCATTACCACATGGTACTGGTAAAACTAAATCAGTATTAGTATTATGTACGCCAGATAAAGAAGCCGAAGCTACTGCAGCAGGTGCTGATTTTGTAGGGTTAGATGAGTTTATTGCTAAAATTGAAGGTGGATGGACAGATGTAGATGTAATTGTAGCTACACCATCAGTAATGCCTAAAATGGGTAAGTTAGGTAAAGTATTAGGCCCTCGTAACCTAATGCCAAATCCTAAAACTGGTACCGTTACTAACGATGTAGCTGGTGCAGTAAAAGATTTAAAAGGTGGTAAAATAGCTTTTAAGGTAGATAAAGCAGGTATCATACATGCATCTATAGGGCGTATAAGCTTTGCACCTGAAAAACTGGTAGAAAACTCAATGGAATTTATAAACGCATTGATACGATTAAAACCAGCCACATCAAAAGGTACATACGTAAAAGGCGTAAGTATGGCAAGCTCTATGAGCCCAGGCATTATGGTAGATACTAAATCTGTTTTAAACTAATAACCATCTCTAACCTCACCCAACCTCTCCAAAGGAGAGGGGTAGGTAAAAAATAATTGAAATGACAAAACAAGAAAAAAATGATGTGATAGAAGTGCTGAAAGGCAAGTTCTCTCAATATAGCAATTTTTACATAACTGATACGGAAAGCCTTACAGTTGCTCAAGTAGGTACATTGCGTAACCACTGCTTTGATAAGCAGGTGGAAATGAAAGTAGCAAAAAATACCTTAATTAAAAAGGCATTAGAAAGTATTGATGCTGAAAAATATGCAGGTGTATTTGATAGTTTGCATAAAGTAACGGCTTTAATGTTTAGCGAAAACCCTAAAGATCCTGCTGTTATTATAAGCGGTTTCCGTAAGGCTGGCAATACTGAACGCCCTATTTTAAAAGCAGCATTTATTAATGGAGATGTATTTACTGGCGATAACCAGTTAAAAGCATTAACCATGATAAAAACTAAAAACGAGCTTATTGGCGAAGTTATTGGTTTACTACAAGCACCAATACAACGTGTATTAGGAGCTTTGCAAAATAAAGATGCAGCAAAAGCTGCAGAAGAAGTAGCAGAAACAGCAGCACCAGTAGCAGCAGCAGTAGCTGCGGCCGAACCTGCAGCAGCGGTAGAAGCAGCAGCACCAGCAGCTGATGCAGCGGCAGAAGAAAAACCTGCAACACCAGAAGCATAATTTTTCTATTTACCAAAAGTAAGTAGCAATAATAATTTTGCACATTTGCATATTTGCATATTTGCACATTTTCACATTTTTAAAAAACACATCCGCCGGAGTATAAACACAATGAAGGCGGAAAAAAACTCAAACACATGGCAGATATTAAAGTATTAGCTGAAAGCCTAGTAGGCCTTACAGTAAAAGAAGTACAAGAACTAGCTGAATTCTTAAAATCAGAATACGGCATTGAACCAGCTGCAGCAGCAGTGGTAATGAGTGCAGGCGATGGCCCAGCAGCAGTAGAAGAAAAAACAGCTTTTGATGTAATATTAAAAGCAGCAGGCCCTAACAAATTAGCAGTTGTAAAAATTGTTAAAGACCTTACAGGCTTAGGCTTAAAAGAAGCTAAAGACTTAGTAGATGGTGCACCAAAACCAGTTAAAGAAGCTGTAGATAAAGCAACAGCTGAAGAACTTAAAACAAAATTAACTGAAGCAGGTGCAGAAGTTGAAATTGCTTAATTTCTTAGAATGAAATAAAAAAAGCCTCGAAATTTTTTTCGGGGCTTTTTTGTGGGTGTAATTTTATTTCTTTTATTGTAGCTATTCAATTCTAAAAAAAATTCAATTTTGAAAGTTATGACTATAAAAAACAAATTTATTTAAAAAGCTACTTTACCTACCCGATAATGAAGTTGAACAAATCTTCACTTTTGAGTTCACATTAGCACAAAAGTTTAATCAGGTAACGACCCCTTGCCCGGGATGTAATCGGGCAAGGGTGTGCTTTTTTGTTACTTTTTTGCACAAGCAAAAAAGTAAAGCATACAATTTATAGTACCATTCGAGTGATTTTTAATTTCCTCAAACCATATTTTTTAATTAAAGCTGTGTAAACAATTATTAAATGTTACTGAATAGTTACCTTTTATTTAAATATAGTAAGTACATTTAATAAAAATTACCTATATGAGAATGAAACAAAATTTTACACTTCCAACACAACTATGCTTGTTATTTTGCATTGTATTAATGATTACGAGTTGTAAAAAAACAACCATTAATACAGAAATTGACACAGCCATTGACAAAAACTCAGTACATTTTTTAGAATCTGGCGTAAATAATAATAGCCCTGCATGTTATGACTGTGGAGAGTTACAATCTAGTTATGCAGATACAACAGAACATGAAACAATACTAGGCAATAGTATGCTTAACCCGTATACTTTGCCAAATGTTACACAAGCGTATAAAAATTTACATAATAATAATGCTCCTAATCCTGCATTAGTAGCCACACATTTATATGTAAAGTTTAGCCCTACAAATTTTAATGAACTTGCTTTATTAGAAGATGAGAATGTAGATTTTACAACATATCCTTTAGATAATGAAGTTATTTTTGATGGTGACTATTACCAACAACCCGATAAAGGAGAAGAAGATGTACCTTATTTGTATGCAGTAGTGCCAATAAATTATACATTTTTGCAAAATATACCTTATACTATTTTGGAGCAAATGTACATACCCGATAATGATAAGGTATTAGAAAATGAAGCCTTACGTATATCAGGCAACTTAGGAGATGATAATACACAATCAACCTCTACATATAACCCAAATACACAACAAATTTCGCCAATAATTGTACTACCTCCTACAGTGGTACAACCACATACTGACCCCTGCGACCCTTTTAACCCATACTACCCAGCTAGTTGCGATAATAATCCCAATACAGGCGGCGGCGGGGGTGGCTCACCAACACCAATAAATTGTGCAAACTACCCAAAAGGTAAAATAACCGTACAAAATAAATTAACCAATAACGAAACCTACCGTGCAGTACGTAATGTAAAGGTTGTTGTAAGGCGTGGCTTTAAAAAAGAAATTACAACTACTGATGACCAAGGAAATTTTGCAAGCTCAAAATATTTTAGAAATAAATATACCATACTCGTAAAATTTAAAAATAATTTAGCACGTATTGGGCGTATAAGAGGTATACGTGTATGGGAGCAGTTTTTTCCTATAAAAATAAATTTTGGAAAATGGAAAAATTTAGACTGTGGGCATGAGTTTCAAATAAATAACCCCACAGCCACTAAAAAAATAGCCACAAGCCATTGGGCAGCTGCAACTGCTTTTAATGCAGTGCAGGAGCATAGAGAAATGTGCCAACAAGAAGGGGTAGGTACAGCACCACAAAAACTACATATATTGCTTAAAAAAGGTAACAGTTCTAATTCGGGCAATACTTTTATGTTTAATAAAATACTTACAACTGGCGGTGCAGTACCTTATGCCTTAACTACTGCTGGTATAGCATCTATACCAATTGTTGGAGGGCCAGCAGCAACATTTGCTGCATTATGGGCTATAAGAGCACCCGATATTGTTTTTGGTTATGGCGGAGAAACTACCTATTTTTTTGCAACCGACCAATACTGTGAGTTGGTTTACCACGAGCTAAGCCATGCAAACCATTATGCCAAAGTTGGTAATGTTTGGTGGATAAATTTTGGATTAGATGAAAAAAATAATCGACATAATGGGACAGGTACTTATGGCCCCTGTTGTACAAGTGAAGCAAACAGTATAGCTGTAGGCGAAGGTTGGGCTTACCATTTTGGGCATTATTTAGCTGATAAAAAATGGGGTTTACAGTGTACAGAGTTTCCTGAGCAAGGAGATAGAAGTGATTTTAATACCTGCTTATTTTTTAATAATAGCGGAGGCTTTAGTAGCCATCATAATTTTTTAGAGGAGTATAACCCTAACAGAGATCTTGATAAAGACCCCAATAGATGGTTACCAAAAGGATTGTTTAATGATATGATGGATGGTGGTTTAGAGAATCAAAACAGTACTATCATTGATAATGTTTCAGGTTTTTCAAACACTCATTTTTTTAATGCTTTAACAAATAACATAAACTCAATGGAAGATTACAAAATACTGTTTTTACAACAAAATAATAACCAACAACAAACTCAGATATATGAATTATTTAATCAGTACGGATATTAAAAGAAATTTTTTTTTAATAACAATTAGCGGAATTATATTTTTAAATTTTTTTGCTACTTGTAAAAAAGCAGAATGTATTGGTAATGCCTACAGTTTAAAGGAAACATGGAAAATTACTCCTGAAAAGGATAGTATAAATATTGGTGACACTATAATTTTTACTTCTACTTTTAGTAATAATCCATATGATTATAATAGTAAATCTAATGTAAACTTTAGTGGCAAAATAAATGTAGGAACTCCCTTTGCAATAAGATCAATAATGGGTTATAATAATCTTGTAGATGCAGTTGATTCTTTTACCACTTTTTTAATTAGTGGGAGTTATAAGTTAAATGATAAAGTACCTAAAAGGATAATTGATATAGCATGGATAGAAACAAATAATAATGTTTCAATTTCTTTTGGAATTATTGCAAGAAAAAAAGGAGATTATGTTTTCACTGTTCCAGATGCAATTGGAAATATTAGAGGAGAAAATACATGTCAAAATGGTATTGGAATATCTTTAACAAATTCTAATATTGATAATAATATTGAACTTAACTATCCTTATTATGGAGGCAGTAATGTTCCATTAAACGAAAATTTACATGCATACTGTATAAGAGTAAAATAAATAGCTGTTGAAGATTATAAAGCATTGTTTCTGCAACAAAATAATTTTAACCAACAAAATGAGATAAACCAATTATTTTTTCATTATGGATACTAAAAAAATATGGGTTTCTATATTGATCACGATTGTGATAACATTAAATATTTTTTCTTCCTGCAAAAAAGATAATTGTATTAGCAATGCTTATCAATTTAGGGAAAAATGGAAAATATTACCGGAAAAGGATAGTATAAATATAGGAGATACTTTAATTTTTTTATCTAAAATCTCTAACAAACCATTTGATTTTAATACGAATAAAAATATTGATTACAGTGGCAATGCAACTATAAATTCTACATTTGGAATCTATATTTTAAAAAATGGATCCAATAATTTTATAGGTGCAGTGGATTCTTTTAAATTCATAAACATAAAAGGAAAATTAGTAACAGACCCTAACATATCACCGAGTAATTTGAAACAAACATTTCACGATGAATATCAAGGGGAATACATAATTGAATGCCTAATAATTGCACAAAAAAAAGGAATTTATCTTTTTGGCCTTTCTGATGGTATTTCTGTAAGGAAAAGCTCAACAATTTGTAAAGATGGAGCAAGTATTCAATTCACAAATTCAAATGTAAATAATCACATTTATTTTGAAGAACAATTTTATGGCACTACTAATATTCCTGAAAGTGATAGAACACATGGGTATGCTTTTAAAGTAAAATGAATATTTATTATAGAAAATGTTATATCATGTATTACAAATGCCCAATTTTATAATTCATTAACCAATGATGTAAACTCAATGTTAGAATACAAAGCACTGCTTTTGCAACAAAACAGTAATAATCAAATTAATGAAATAAACCAATTATTTAACCAATATGGGTACTAATTTAAAATTATTACCCGTATTGATTACAATTGTGGTAATAGCAAACGTATTTGCAACATGTAAAAAGAGTGAATGTATTGGTTATTCTTACAAATTGAAAGAATTTTGGACTATACAAACAACAAATGATTCATTAAATATTGGAGATACCTTATCATTCATGTCTGAAATATCAAACATGCCATTTGATTACTCCAGTAATAGAAAAATTAATTTTTCAGGAAATGCAAAAATAGGAACTCCACTAGATATAAGAATAATTAAAGGCTTAAATGATTTAAGACCAGCAGTTGATTCTTTCAATTACATTACCATAAGTGGTACCTTAAAACCTAACGATAATATTCCCAACCAAATTAAAGATTTATCTTGGACGGAAATAGGAAATTCATATATTGCCAAAATAAAGATTATTGCAAAATCAAAAGGAGATTATGTTATTACTCTACCAGATGCAATAGGAAGATTAATAAAATCTAATAATTGTAGTGATGGTGCAGGTATATTTCTTACCAACGCTAATGTAAAAAATAATGCATATCTCCTAAAACCTTATTATAGTTTGCCAAATGTACCAGCCAATGATAGTGCTCATATTTTTTGTATAAGAGTAAAATAAACAGCTATGCAAGATTATAAAAATTTGTTTCTGCAACAGAATAACTTAAACCAACAAAATGAAATAAACCAATTATTTTTTCATTATGGATACTAAAAAAATATGGGTTTCTATATTGATTACAATAGGAATATCCTTTAGCATTTTATCAACATGCAAGAAGAGTGAATGTATAAGTAATAGTTACCTTTTTAAAGAAAGTTGGAAAATATTACCTCAAAAAGACAGTATTAATGTTGGCGACACTTTATTTTTTGTTTCAAAAATATCAAACCCAACTTTTGATTACAATTCAATGAAAACTGTTTCACTTTCAGATGATGCATTGATAGGCACACCTTTTAGTATAAGAAGCATAATTGGCTTAAATAATTTAAAAAGTGCAATAGATTCCTTTGATTACTTTTTAAAAGAAGGTAGATTTAAGAATAATGATTTAGATCCAAAACAAATAAAAGATATTTTATGGTTACCAGTAAATAATGAATATAAAATTGAAATTGGTCTAATAGCAAGAAAAAGAGGAAATTATTCAATTACTTTGCCTGATGCGATAGGAAAACTTTCTAATTCTAATAATTGTAGTAATGGAGCAACTATTATCTTAAGTAATGCAAATGGCAATAATAATGCCTACTTATCTCACCCATATTATGGATTAAACTATGTGCCAGGTACCGATAGTGCACATGTCTTTTGTATAAGAGTAAAATAAAATCAATGCTAGAATACAAAGCACTGTTTTTACAAAAAAACAGCAATAATCAAATTACTGAAATAAACCAATTATTTAATGAATATGGCTATTAAAAAAACTTGGTTATCCATATTGATTACAATTGTGATAACTTCTAATTTTTTTGCAACTTGCAAAAAAGAAGAATGTATTGGAAATACTTACCAACTAAAAGAGAGTTGGAAAATATTCCCTCAAAAAGATAGTATTAATATAGGAGATACATTAATATTTACTTCAATTATATCAAATATGCCTTTAGATTATAATAGTAATAAAGTAATAAATTTTACTGGTAATGCTCTAATTGGTACTTCATTTATCACACGACAAATTATCGGTTTAAATAACTTAAGAGATGCAGTTGATTCTTTTGATTATTTTGTTATAGATGGAAAATTAGATGCTAATAGTAATGTCCCTAAACGTACTAAAGATTTGTATTGGATTGAGAATTCTGGTTTTTATAAAGCCAAATTTGGCATAATTGCAAGAAAAAAAGGAAATTACTCTTTCACCTTGCCTGATGCTTTAGCTAAATTATCAAAAAATAATAATTGTAGTGATGGAGCAGGAATAATACTTAGTAACACAAATAGTAACAACAATGCTTACTTATCACACCCCTACTATGACTTAAACTATGTACCAGGCACAGATAGTGCTCATATTTTTTGTATAAGAGTAAAATAAACAGCTATGATAGATTACAAAGTATTGTTTTTACAACAAAATAATTTCAATCAACAAAATGAAATAAACCAATTATTTAATCAATATGGCTATTAAAAAAACTTGGTTATCCATATTGATTACAATTGTGATAACTACTAATATTTTTTCTACTTGCAAAAAAGATAATTGTATAAGTAATGCATATTTTTTAAAAGAAAAGTGGACAATTTTACCTACTATAGAAATTGTGAGTGTTGGTGATACTATAATTTTTGAGTCTAAAATTTCAACAACACCATTTGATTACAACACTAATAGTAATGTTAATTTTATAGGAAATGCTTTAATAAATTCTACGTTTGTAGTGTATGTATTAAATTCAAACTTTACTAATCCTTCTGCAGCAGTTGATTCTTTTAATTTTATTAATAATATTGGTAAAGTAGAAACAAATACTAGCACATCTCCTAAAAGTAAAAACAAATTTTTTATGAAGAGGTAAATGGTCAGTACATTCTAAAATTTAAAATGGTAGCATTGAGAAAAGGGATATATACTTTAACTTTATCAGATGGGTTAGCAATAAAACAAAATTCAACTTTATGTAAAGATGGAGCTGGTATTGAATTCAAAATTGCAAATACTAATAATCACATCTATTTTGAAGAACAATTTTATGGCACAACAAATATTCCAGAAAATAACAGAACACACACTTACTGTTTTAAGGTAGAATAATTAGTTATATATTATTTATTTTCTCGTATTCATGATAACTAATTATGATTTTTTTTATAACTAAAATAATAACAATGTACTTGGGTAATATGACTCTTGCTTCACAAAGGAAGCTAACCGTATAGCAGTTGGCGAAGGTTGGGCTTACCATTTTGGGCATTACTTAGATGATAAAAAATGGGGGCTGCAAATTACAGAGTTTCCTGAGCAAGGCACTAAAATTAGTACTTTTGATAACGTATTGTATTTTAATAATAGTAGTACTTATAGTAGCCACCATAATTTTTTAGAAGATTATAACCCTAATAGAGAAATTGATAAAGATCCTAATAGATTGTTACCTAAAGGATTGTTTAATGATATGATGGACCAAGGAATTGAATCAAATCAAAGTAGTATTCAATTTGACAATGTTTCTGGCTTTACTAATGCTCAATTTTACAATGCATTAACCAATAATGTAAACTCTATGCTAGATTACAAAGCATTGATTTTACAGCAAAATAATTTTAATCAACAAAATGAAGTAACCCAATTATTTAACGAATATGGGTATTAAACTAAAATTATTACCCATATTGATTACAATTGTGGTAATAGCAAACATTTTTGCAACTTGTAAAAAAAGTGAATGTATAAGTAATTCATACCAATTAAAAGAGACTTGGAAAATAATGCCTGAAATAGATAGCGTAAACATTGGAGATACTCTGAAATTTTCTTCAATAATATCGAATACACCTTTTGATTATAATACTAACAAATTAATAAATTTTAGAGGCAATGCAATAATAGGTACTACTCTTGCCATTCGTTATATTGCCGGAGGTAATAGTTTAATTGATGCAGTAGATTCATTTGATTACTTTCTAATATCTGGCAAATTAGAAGATCATTCAACCAACCCAAAAAGATTAAAAGACTTATATTGGATTGAGAAAAACAATATGTATTCTGCAGAATTTGGAATTATTCCTAGAAAAAAAGGTAATTATATGGTTACTCTTCCAGATGCATTAGGGAAATTAATCATAAGTCAAAATTGTGGTAATGGTGCAAGTATTTATCTCTCCAATAGCAATATCAACAACAATGCTTATTTATCAAAACCATATTATTCGAGTACTCCTAGTATTCCTAAAGAGGATAGTAGCCACATGTATTGTATAAGAGTAAAATAAAAATTTATGGAAGATTATAAAGCATTGTTTTTTAGCAACAGTTGGTGGATAAATTTTGGATTAAATGAAAATGGAAACGATGGCGAAGTTACTTATGGTGCATGCTGCCAAGAAAAATCGAAACGTATTGCCGTTGGCGCAGGTTGGGCTTACCATTTTGGCCATTACCTAGCTGATAAAAAATGGGGGCTGCAAAGTACTACCTTCCCTGAGCAAGGCACTAAAATAAGCACTTTTGAAAACGTGTTGTATTTTAGTAACTCAAGCAGCTTTGGTAGCCATCGTAATTTTTTAATTGTGCCTTTGTAAACCTTATTTCTCTTTCATTGCATCATTTAGTACTTTATTAATATCTACATCGCCATTAGCATCTACCTTCATAGTAGCACCCTTGCCGGTTTGCTGCAGTTTTAAATGCCCGTCGGTAATTTTTAAAATATGTGTAGGGTCTTTTTCATCTACCACATCAAAAGCAAAGTCAGCTTCTATTAACCCATCTTTGTAACTGCTTATGGTAATTTGTTGGCCATCTTTAATGCTAAAGCTTACATACTTTAATTTGCCGTTTTCAACAAAATCTGTATGGCCATCTACATAAAAATCTTTAGTACTTATATATGTGGCAGCACCTTGGGTTTCTATATTAAAAAACTGAAAGTTAAACTCACTAATTTTTGTTTCATCGTTAATTTTTACTTGCTCTGCCGATGTGGCAAACGTTATCCTTCCACTCATATTAATATTGGTTATTGAGCCAAAATTATCTGCCGCTAAATAGGGCTGCCCATCTAATTTGCAACTTAAATATTGGGGTAATGTTTTATAATCAGGGGTAATAGTGGCTAATTTACTATTAGCCTCTGTAGTTGTACTAACAGTGCTATTGTTGGTATTTGTTGCATCTTTTTTTTCGCCACAAGCAACTAAGGCAATTGTAATACAAAGCAGTAATATTGTTTTTTTCATATAGTAGTTTTTTTGTTGTTATAAAACTACTGCTGCTGTTATAAAAGGTAAAAGATGAATTAGAATTTGGCAGTATTAAATAGAATTTGGTATTTTATGTAGAGAATTACAACATCATTTATTAAAAATTATGGATATTATGTATGAATAAATAAAATTATAGTTATG
>JANMAV010000053.1:0-11477 GCA_031360055.1 Ferruginibacter sp. | reverse complement strand
TTATATTCACAAATTTGTTATTACCTAACGAAGATTTTATAAATCATATTGAAGAACACTTTATTAATTGGGATGATGATGCTGAAATGATGCATTCACTAGTACTTGCTTACTTAGGCAAACCAGGTGTACAAAATTTTCAAGATTTTTTAAGTGCAGAAAAAAGAATTTTTGCAAAAGATTTATTACAAACCGTTTTAGATAAAGGAGAAGATAATTTAGAGTTAATTAAACCAAAGTTAAAAAATTGGGATGCCGATCGTATAGCAGCACTTGATATGATTTTGTTGCAAATGGGAGTAAGTGAATTTTTGTTTTTTGATACAATTCCTACCAAGGTAACTATAAATGAATATATTGATTTGGCTAAAGCATACAGTACCCCACAAAGCGGCCAATTTGTGAATGGATTATTAGATGGTATACACAAAGACCTTGAGCAACAAAATAAACTTGACAAAAGAAATTTTAAAGATAAAAATTAATATAGATGCTTAAAACTACCAGTTTTTTTGCAATTGCAATTATACTAATGATGAGTTGTGATGTACGTCGTAAAGATGTTGCAGCACCTGAAAAAAAATTAACTGAGCAGGTTGAATTGAAAGACCCCACCACAGTACAAATTATTGACAGTAGCTACGATTTTGGAAAAACAACCGATGGTGAAATAGTACAATTCAGTTATCGCTTTAAAAATATTGGTTCTAAACCGTTAATAATTACAAATGCAGCTGCAAGTTGTGGCTGTACAGTACCCGAAAAGCCTGAGCAGCCTATACAACCAGGAGAAACTGGTTTTATAAAAGTAAAATTTAATAGCGAAGGCAGAGTGGGAAAAGCTCATAAAACTATTAATGTAACATCTAATGCTTTACCTGCTTTTCCTGAACTTTTATTAACGGGGGAAGTGGTAGCAAAACCATAAATTATTAGTAAACAAAGGCCAAAAGCCTACTTAAATAAAAACAACATGCAATTAAATATTTTTTTACAAGCTGGTGCAACTTCAAGCTGGACAACCCCCGTTATGATGGGTGGTATGATTTTAGTATTTTATTTTTTTATGATTAGGCCTCAAGCTAAAAAAGCAAAAGATCAAAAAAAGTTTATCAATGATATGCAAAAAGGCGATAAGATTGTAACCATTGCTGGTATACATGGCACCATTAGCAAAACAAATGATGATGGTACTGTATTACTTGAAACTAGCCCAGGTAGCTACATCAAAATAGAAAGAAGTGCCATTAGTTTAGAGTGGACGGCTAACATAAATAAAGTAACTGCTCCTACCGTTACAAAATAAATATTCAACTTTTATTAAAGGGTATAGGGTTATAAATTATAGCCTTATACCCTATTTTTGTATAAATTATTTGGTATGTATAAAGTTGGTCTTACAGGTGGCATTGGTAGTGGTAAAACTACAGTGGCACACATTTTTGAAATACTAGGCATACCTGTTTTTTATGCAGATACTGCTGCTAAAATATTAATGAATACTGATGCTGATTTACAAAAAAAAATAATAGAAACTTTTGGCTCCCAAAGTTATATTGATGGTAAATTCAATAAGCCGTTTTTATCAAAAACAGTTTTTGCAAACGAAGAAAAAACAGCTCAAATTAATGCCATAATACATCCTGCAACAATAAAAAATGCCAATGTTTGGATGAGTAAGCAAACCACAACCTATGCTATTAAAGAAGCTGCATTAATATTTGAGGCAGATGCACAAATGCATTTAGATATAGTGATTGGGGTACACTCACCCTACCATTTAAGGCTACAGCGTACTATGCAAAGAGATAATTTAAGTGAGATAGATGTTTTTGCAAGAATGCAAAAACAAATGGATGAAGATGAAAAAATGAGCCTTTGTAATTTTGTAATCAACAACAATGAAGAAGAACTATTAATACCGCAAGTGCTAGAAGTACATAAAAAAATTTTAGCATTGGTTAACGATTTAAAAAATAAAAATTCATAGCCTTGATTTCAGTATCTGCAATTTAATATCTGCTAAATGAAATCATTTTTAAAGACATTATATTTTTGAAATATGTTGAATTACCCCCTACTTTTACCACTAAGATTAATTTTAACAAATAAATTATCTTCCATTAATTATTTTACCCTTACTTTTGCACCGATTTTAGAAATTGATTATTGCATTACATGCTCAGTTGCAGTTGAAAAGCAAGTAAACACAAGGTTTTACTTAACAGGATAAATACATTTACTCCCACACACAACAGCCCGAAGCATATTATGTGACCATCAAAAAACATTTTTTTTGACCATATAGTACGTGGCTTAGGGACTACAAATTTGCTTTTACAAGCACAGTTTCACACAACCACACCCACAAAAAAATTAAACAATGATGCACAGTCGTTGTAAGGTTTTGTTGTAGAAACAATACTAAACGGTCTTCACTTATTTAAATAAATAAAACATGAATGCATTTGAAGCATTAGGCCTAAACGAACACATTGTACAATCAGTAACTGATTTAGGCTTTACCGAGCCAACCCCTATTCAATTACAAGCAATTCCAATTTTAATTGCAGGCACTAAAGATTTTGTTGGTCTTGCACAAACTGGTACTGGTAAAACTGCAGCTTTTGGTTTACCATTAATGCACCTAATTGATCCCAACCAAAAGCACCCACAGGCATTAATAGTATGCCCTACCCGTGAGCTTTGTTTACAAATAACTAACGACCTTACTGACTTTCGTAAACACAGTAAAGGCTTAAACGTAGAAGCTGTATATGGTGGTGCAAGCATAGTAATGCAAATACGTAACCTTAAAAGAGGTGTGCAAGTTGTTGTAGCTACACCAGGCAGGTTGATAGATTTAATAGAACGTAAAGCTATTGATTTACAAAAAGTAAAATATGTGGTATTAGATGAGGCAGATGAAATGCTAAATATGGGCTTTAGAGAGGATATAGATTTTGTGTTGAAGAACACCATTAACCGTGAAAGTATTTGGTTATTTAGTGCAACAATGCCAGCACAAGTAAGGGCTATTGCAAAAAACTTTATGACTGACCCACAAGAGATTACAGTGGGAAAAAAGAATAGTGGTAATGTAAATATTGATCATCAATTTTTTGTAGCACCAGCAAATGCAAGGTTTGAATCATTAAAACGTTTAATTGATTTTAACCCAGATATGTATGGGATAATATTTACCCGTACCAAAATGGATGCTCAAGATGTGTGTGAACGCTTAAGCAAGGCTGGATATGAAATTGAGGCATTGCATGGCGATCTTAGCCAGCAACAAAGAGATAGAGTAATGGCACGTTTTCGTACCAAAGCTTTACAACTTTTAATAGCCACTGATGTGGCAGCAAGAGGTATAGATGTAGATGGAATTACCCATGTAATAAATTTTGAATTGCCCGATGATATGGAAGTATACACACACCGTGCAGGCCGTACAGGCAGGGCTGGTAAAACTGGTGTATGTTTATCAATTTGCCATAGCCGTGAAACTTTTAAAATTAGAAGTTTAGAAAAAATGGTAAATGCACAGTTTCATAAAATGGATATACCAAGTGGTAGCGATGTATGCCGTAAGCAATTTTTCCATTTTATGGATAAGTTAATACAAACTGATATTAGCCATGGCGATTATGAAACATATTTGCCCGACCTTATGGAAAAATTTGCTGATGTAACTAAAGAAGAAGTGTTACAAAGAGTAGCAGCACTAGAGTTTGACCACTTTTTAAAATATTATCAAAACGCTGAAGACCTTAATGCACCCAATGCAGGTAGAAGAATACAGCCAAATGATAGAGGTGTGGTAAGAGATGATAGTAGCCGTAAAGAAAGAGGCAATTTTAACCGTAGAGATAATGGCTACACCAGATTATTTTTAAACCTAGGTACCAAAGATGGTTTTTACAAAGCAAGTATGTTACAATTTGTGTTAGATGAAAGTAACCTTAACAAAGAAGCATTAGGGAAGATAGATATTAGAGATATGAATACTTGGATAGAGTGTGATAGTGCAAGTGTACCTCAAATGCTACAAAGCCTAGATGGCAAGCGTTACAACAACCGTACAGTACGTATGAACGAGGCTGATGGTGGTTTTAAACGCCCCAACGATGAGCAAAGAGGCACTGCCGAAGTTGGTGCAAGAGAGCGTAAAAGAACTTATGGCCCACCTAGGGAGAGAAGATAAATTTTAATAAAAAGCCCTGCTAATATGTGGGGCTTTTTTGTTTCTTTTTTTCTCTCTTTTAAAATTATACAGGTTTTTAATTTTAAGTATTAGGGATATGATAATTGTAATTGATAAAATGATGTAGCTATATACTAATTGGTATTTTGCAAACTAAAATTTAAATTTATTGAAACTTTGATATTATAAAAATAAGGGTAGCTTTTAAAAATAGATTTTATAGTTAATTACAGCTCTTGTTTTGTGAGATACTAACCAAGGTATTAAACTTTTAATCCCCAATTCTAAAAATCAATATTTCTAAGTTATAATTAATTTAAAAATGTTACTTCTTTAAAACGGCCACAGTTAGCCTACTAATACAAACTAATTTTTGCTTATCGTCGTGTATTTTTATATCCCAAACATGGGTTGTACTGCCTATGTGTACTACTGTGGCTGTTGCTATTACTAAACCTTCTCGTACACTTCTTAAATGATTGGCATTTATTTCAAGCCCTACACAAATATATTTTGTTGTATCAAGCACCAAAAAAGATGCAACACTACCTACAGTTTCAGCTAATGCACAACTAGCTCCGCCATGCAATAAGCCATAAGGCTGCCTGGTTTTATCATCTACAGGCATGCTCATTTTTAAATAATTGTTACCTAGCTCAACCCACTGCATATCTAGGTGTGTGCCTAATGTATTTTCAACAGTGTAGAGGTCAGCCAATTTTAAATTTTTATCAAACCAAATTACGGTATCACTTTGCATTTTTTAGTTCATTTTGTATTGTATTATTTACTGCTGTTGGTAAAAAATTTGACACATCTCCCCCATTGCGTAACACATCTCTTACCAAGGTAGATGCTACTGAAGTAAACTGAGGCAAACAGGTTAAAAATATGGTTTCGATATTTGATGCAATACTCCTATTCATATCTGCAATGGCTTTTTCGTACTCAAAATCATTTACATACCGTATCCCTCTCAATATAAATTGAGCACCAATTTCGTTGCAACAAGCTACTGTCAGTCCATCATAAATAATGGCCTCTACTTTGGGGTTATCTTTATAAATTTCATTTAACCAATCTACTCTTTGCTGTTCACTGTACATGGGTTGTTTATTTATATTTCGGCCTATGCCCACTACAACTTTATCAAACAGCGGTAGTGCTCTATTAATAATATCGGTGTGGCCAAGCGTTACCGGATCAAAAGTGCCAGGAAAAAGACAAATACGCATATACATTAAGTTTTGGTGCTGTAATAGTTAAAAACCATTTGCAAATGTTATATCATTTGTTTTGATTTTAATTCAACATATTTATTAATAGTGTTTACTGTTAGTTGTTGTGGGGAGGTAAGTAATGATAAAATGCCATATTGCTGTAATTCTTTTACAACCATTCTTTTTTCAAAAGCAAGTTTATCGGCAATGGTTTTTACATATACATCTTGTACACTGTGAGCATCAGCTTGCGCTAGTTTTGTAAGTTCTGTATTTTCAAAAAAAACTACTAACAATAAATGGTGCTTTGCTATAGATCGCAGGTAATTAATTTGTCTTTTTAGCCCACTCAACGATTCAAAATTGGTAAACAAAATCAATAAACTACGCTGTTTTATTTTATTCCGTATTTGCATATACAACATCTCAAAATCGCTCTCCATAAAATTGGTATTTTCTTTATATAATACCTGCATTATATTCTCTCTCTGTATAGGTTTTCTATCTGCAGCTATTATGTTTCCAATTTTATTACTAAAACTAATTAGCCCAATTTTATCTTGCTTTTTTAAGCAAACATTACTTAAGGCAAGGCTGGCATTTATAGCATAGTCTAATAAACTAAGCCCCAAAAATGGCATTTTCATTAACCTTCCTTTATCTACAATACAAAATACTTGTTGAGATTTTTCATCAGTATAATTGTTTACCATTAAAGTACCTTTTCGTGCTGTGGCCTTCCAGTTTATAGTACGTATATCATCTCCAGTAAAATAATCTTTTATCTGTTCAAACTCCATGCTCTGCCCAATTTTACGCATTCGTTTACTACCTATTTCATTATTTGTAGCATTTGATATGAGTTCATATTTGCCCAATTGAGAAAATGCAGGATATACTTTTACATTTTCCTGAGCCAATATGGTATGATCTTTTTGTACAAAGCCCAAAGCTGATTTAAAAAGGATAACTATATTACCAAAATTATATGTACCTCTTTGCAATGGTATAAAGCTGTAGTGTAAGGTTAAAGCTGCTTTTGGCTGCAATACTTTTTGCATACTAAAATTACGCTCTTGTAATTGTGCAGGCAACTCATCTATAACCAATAGATGAATTAAAAAAGGCATGTTGTTGGTTATTTGTATTTGTACCTTATTTTCTTCTCCATTGCTAAGCCTATCACTTATCAATCTTGACGCTGATGGAGGTTTAAAAAATAAAAATATAAATAAGTAATCTGCCAGTACAAGCAAGCAAATAACAACAAAAATAATGTTTACAATTTGTAATAATGGGGCATAAAAAAAAGCAATTACATAGGCTATTACACAAGCCGAAAAGGCTATATAAAATTGTAAGGTTACATGTAAGTTGCCGATATATTTTGTGTAAAAGCCCATTATCGTGGTATTTCTATACTTTTTAAAATACTATCAATTAGTTCATCTTCGGTAACACCTTCCATTTCTTTTTCAGGGGTAAGCATTATACGATGGCGTAGCACATGCGGTGCCATTGCTTGCACATCTTCAGGTATTACAAAGTCTCTACCACTTAGTGCAGCAGTGGCTTTGGCAGATTTTAGCAATGCCAATGAAGCCCTTGTAGATGCCCCTAAATATAATGAAGCATTTTGCCTGGTTTCATGTACAATGTTAGCTATATATTCAATAAGTTTTGTATCTATTGTTATATTTTGAACTACTTCTCTATACTTAGCAATTTCTGATGAGGATAAAACTTTTTCAGCAAATTGTAACAACTGATTTTGTGTTTTTCCTTGTTGTTGGGTTAATATAGTTACCTCTTCGCTAACAGTTGGGTAGCCAATATTTATCTTAAATAAAAACCTATCTAATTGTGCCTCTGGCAGCCTATAAGTCCCCTCCTGCTCTATTGGGTTTTGTGTAGCCAACACTATAAATGGATACTGCATAGTATGTGTATTTCCATCTACCGTTACTTGGCGTTCCTCCATAACTTCAAACAATGCTGATTGGGTTTTTGCAGGAGCTCTATTAATCTCATCTATCAAAACAATGTTGCTAAATATTGGCCCAGCTTTAAAATAAAAAGTACCTTCTTTTGGGTTAAAAACAGATGTTCCAATAACATCGCCAGGCATTAAATCAGGGGTAAACTGTAGCCTACTAAAATTTACATCTATAATACGTGCCAATAATTTTGAGGCTAAAGTTTTGGCAACACCCGGTACTCCTTCCAATAACAAATGGCCATCGCACAATAAACCTGTTAAGAGCAAATCAACTACTTGTTGTTGCCCAACAATCACTTTTCCAATTTCTGTTCGTATTTGCTGTAATTTTTCATTTAGCTCAGTTACTGGACTACTCTCTTTAAAAAAAATATCTTCCATTATGTTTTATGTTTTAAAAACTGTTCTATAATATTATTTAATTGTAATAACTGCTCATTACTAACTGTGGTACTTTTATTTATAACCTTTATTAACGTATCAATTTTGTTTGTCAACTCAACTGGCACTCCACTTTTTCTACTCAATATATCTGCAAAGCTATCTTCATTATTAGCTTTATTTATAAAATACTTTGTTCGTATATGCTCATTAAAATAGGTTATTATTTTATCAGCAATTACCCTATTATTATTTTTACTTAGGTATAGCCCAGCAATAGCCTCGGCAAAGGCTATACTATTATTTGGGGTTGATGGTATAACAGGCACAACCCTTTGCTTACGCTTACCATTAAAAAAAATGAATAATATTAATAACAGTAAAGCAATGAAGAATGCATATTTTAATGCAGGGTATTTCATTATGGTACTTAGGGTAGAAAAATCTTTTGCTTTACCACCATCAGGATAATTTTTAGAAAGGTAGAAGTTATCCCAATATACATTTTGAGGGTTAGTGGGAAGCATTTGTATGGTTTTTTGTACATACAAATAATTATTGTTTGTAAGCACAAAATAATTGCTAAACACCCTTGGCTCACTAATAAAATAGAGCCTACCCTTGCCCCACAAAAAAACGAAAGTATGTACGCCACCTATGTTAGTATAACTCACCACTCTAGAGTAATTATCGTTTATTTCAGTAAACGCATTTGTAAATGGCTTATAAAAATAGCTGAAACTATCTAAATTAGGATTTAGATAGTTGTTGAACTTTACTCCAGTTTTTGTCCATTTTTCTGGGTCATTATAACTGTAATAATCAATATTAGTTTGCTTGCAAAACATTTTGTTTAACAAAATACTATCTATATTTTCCGCTGCAATAAAAGCTGTATTTCCATTATAAACAAAGTCTAATAACCTAGTAGCATCATATTCATTTACATAATAATTAGCACTAATATTTACATATAATGATGAGGTATCATAATCCCATTGGTAGTTTTCAGAAAAATCTTTCTTTATAAACTCAATATTCTTATTCTTATACGCATTTTTAAAAATATTAAACGTTATCGCTGTACCAAATGGTCTACTATCTTTAAAAGAAAAACTCTCTTTTAAATCAGGCATTTTATTATTACCAGTACCACAACCCAGAAGTTGTATAGCAACAATAAAAAATAAAATATAAGATAATAATTTGCCCAATTAAAAAGACTTTAAAAAGTTATTATGAAGTTGTTGTATTCCATCAAATTGTTCTTTTTGTAGCATTACATTGCCGTACCAAACATACTCATAGTATAAGGCAAGTTTTGCAAAATCGTTACGCTTATGAGCAGGTAAGCTTGCTGTGTACATGGTATTAGTTTTATCTACCGTATATAGTATAATTTCTTTTTGTTGTAATGTTTGTAATGTTTTTAAAAATAAAAAACGCATAGCCATTTTATAATCTTGCTTGCTATAAGCTTGTTGTAATAATTTTGAATAATCTCGGTCTAAACTGCTATCATCATCTTCAATAAACTCTTGTGTATTGTTTTTATTTTTTGTAGATTTTTTAAAAAGACCACCACTTAAAAAAAGATTATAAATTATATACCCTACAAATGCAATTGCCAAACTCCATAATAATAACTTAAAAAAAATGGAACTAAATAATCTATCAATTGTTGAAACTGTATTACTTGGTCTGTATGTTTTTTTGGGTTGTTTTTTGGTTTTTTGTTGTGCATCAATTAAAAAACTATCAATGTTTTTTGTCCAATTATATTGGCTTTTATTTTTCCAATAATTTATGCTGTCTTTAGATATGCTGTAATTACTAAAAGTTATGCTTGTATCTCCTAACACTTCTTTGTTAAAATCTCCATTTTTATCTTCAGTTTCAATGTCATCATTAGTAATTTTTTCATCATCGTAATTTTGTTCTTCCTCATCATCAATACTACTAATAAGCGTATCTGATTGTATTATTTTTTGTTCAATTACTTGTGCATATCCACTTTGAGTAAAGTAAAATAGCATAATTATAACCAATAGTTTTTGTTTAAGCATAGCTATCCTGCAATCGACCCACGATGCCATCTTTTTTGATGAAATACCCTCTTCTATAAATAATAATTGGCCAAATTACAAAGTACCAAACTATTAATAAAAAAGATGCTGCCAATATACAAACACTTACCCAAATTGGCATACCATTAGGTGTACCATCAAAAGTATCGCTCATTTGGTGGGTAATGTAACTCTCTAAAAATGCTGCTGCAATAAAAAAAGGAATTAAGCAAATTAGTATTTTAGCAGCATCTTTAAAATTGTTTTTAAAGGAAACCAACCGAGAATATGTACCAGGAAAAAGAATACCATTAGCTACAATAAAACCTGCAGCCCCTGCTACTACTATTGATGATATTTCTAAAGTACCATGTATCCAAATAACTAATATTGATTTTATACCTAAGCCATTGGCAAAAAACATGTGTTGAAAAGTGCCTAGCATAACTCCATTTTGCCACAATAACACTAATGTAAAAATACCTACTGTAAAACCGCAAATAAATGTGAGAAAAGCAACCCGAATATTATTAAATGCAATTCTAATAAACATATTAAAAGGGTTCTCATCTTTATATATTCCAAATGGGTCACCTTTTGCAATATTTTGCTCTGTCATTCGTACATAACTTTCGCCAAGTACACCACGTACAAAATCTGGGTTATGAATGGAGCTAAGTACACCTATAGCCACAAAAACTGAAAATAGTAAAAAAGTAAACAAAAAAGTAGCATGTTGCTTTTTTATAATTAATGGGAGCTCATATTTAAAAAAAGTAAAAAATCTACTATACTTTTCTTTTTTATTGCGGTAAATAGTTTGGTAAACACTTGCAGCTAACCCATTAATCCATTTTGTAGCTTTACTACGAGGGTAAAAGGTTTTGGCATAAGCTAAATCATCCATAAGGGTAATAAAACGATCAGATGCCTCATCAGGATTTGTAGCTTCTTCCTGCTGATATGACTTCCATTTCTCTGCATTTTTTTTTATAAACATGGCCTCCCTCATAAAAAATATCCTTTCTTGTATTGTTAAAACGTAATACAATATCCTTTATTTAATCATAACAAAAAAATATGGTTTTACTAATTTTACATATTGAACAAGTAAATTGCAATTAATGAAATAATATGCATTTACAAATGAATAAGTATGTAGAAACTTTTAATACTTGGAATAAAGTTGCCAATTTATATGAAACAAGTTTTACTGATATTAAACTGTATAACGAAACCTATGATTTATTAGCTAACCACATATTGAAAAAAAATGCAGAAATACTTGATGTTGGCTGTGGACCGGGTTGCATAACAAATTATTTATTACAAAAAAATAAGAGATATAGAATTACTGGGGTAGATGTATCTGCCAACATGGTAGCGTTAGCAAAAAAAAATAATCCAAATGGAATATATAACGTTCTTGATTGTAGAAAAATAGAAAGCATAACTAGTAAATTTAACGCAATAATTGTAGGATTTTGTATTCCATATTTATCAAAATATTTTGTAAAAAAATTAATTTCATCTAGTTATAATTTATTACAACAAACTGGTTTATTGTATATTAGCTTTGTAGAAAAAAATAACAATACAACAGG
>JANMAV010000032.1:0-5816 GCA_031360055.1 Ferruginibacter sp. | reverse complement strand
TGGGAACCACAAGAAGATATTTATTGGGGTAGTGAAAGAGAGTGGTTAGGCGATAGCCGTTATAGTGGCGATAGAGAATTGGAACAACCCTTAGCTGCGGTACAAATGGGATTAATATACGTAAACCCTGAAGGCCCCAATGGTAACCCTGATCCTTTATTAGCTGCCAAAGATATAAGGGAAACCTTTAAACGCATGGCTATGAACGATTATGAAACTGTAGCCTTGATAGCAGGTGGACACACATTAGGTAAAACTCATGGTGCTGCAGATGCTACTAATTATGTAGGTGTAGAGCCTGCAGGTGCTAGCATGGAGCAACAAAGCCTTGGTTGGAAAAATACGTACAACACTGGTAAAGGTGCAGATACAATTACCAGTGGCTTAGAAGGTGCATGGACAACCACACCAGACAAATGGAGTAACAATTATTTTGAAAACTTATTTGGTTTTGAATGGGAAGTGTACAAAGGCCCAGGTGCTGTACACCAATGGAGACCAATAAATGATGGCGGTGCAGGTACAGTGCCTGATGCTCATGATCCTTCAAAAAAGCATCAACCATTTATGCTTACCACCGATTTATCGTTGAGAGTAGACCCTGAATATGAAAAAATTTCTCGGAATTTTTTACAAAACCCTGCTGAGCTAAATGATGCATTTGCTAGAGCATGGTTTAAACTTACTCATAGAGATATGGGGCCTAAAGTACGTTACTTAGGGCAAGAAGTGCCAGCAGAAGATTTATTGTGGCAAGACCCTATCCCCACCCTAAACCATACTGTAGTAAATGAACAAGAAATTGCAAATTTAAAAGCAGAAATTCTAGCATCTACATTAAGTATTGGAGAGTTGGTATCTACTGCTTGGGCTTCAGCATCTACATTTAGAGGTAGTGATAAACGTGGCGGTGCAAATGGTGCCCGAATACAATTAGCTCCACAAAAAAATTGGAAAGTAAATAACCCTATACAATTGGCTAAAGTATTGCAGGTATTGGCAACTATTAAACAAAACTTTGATTCTTCACAAACTGATGATAGAAGAATAAGCATGGCTGATTTAATTGTGCTTGCAGGAAATGCTGCTATAGAGAAAGCGGCTGCTAAAGCTGGGCATACTATAACAGTACCATTTACAGTAGGTAGAATGGATGCTACACAAGAGCAAACTGATGTAGAATCGTTTGAGGTATTGGAGCCAGTAGTAGATGGTTTTAGAAATTATTCAAAAACTGCTTATACATTTTCTGCCGAAGAAATGTTAGTAGATAAAGCTCAGTTATTAACCCTAACTGCACCCGAAATGACTGTTTTAGTTGGCGGTATGAGAGTATTAAATACAAACTATGATAATTCTCAAACGGGTGTATTTACAAAAAATGTTGAAACCTTGAGCAACGACTTTTTTGTAAACCTGCTAGATATGAATACAACCTGGAAAGCAGTATCAGAAGCTGATGATGCCTTTGTGGGTACTGATAGAAACAATAGCAGCATTAAATGGGTAGGTACTAGAGTAGATTTAATTTTTGGCTCAAATACTGAACTTAGAGCATTAGCTGAAGTGTATGCTTGCGATGATGCTAAAGAAAAATTTATACATGATTTTGTAGCTGCTTGGGCTAAAATTATGAACTTGGATAGGTTTGAAGTAAAGGCTTAGGAGTAAGTATATCCAGATATACTAATTAACTTTCTAAAGTTGATTGGTGTTGAAAAATTCAATTTTCAATAAATTAAGTCAATCTAAGTTTGAAGAGTTTATGCTTAAATTAAGGCAAATCCTCCTCAAACTTAGGTTGACTTTTTTATGTATTTTATTTATGTGTTTACTTAATAAATACTTTTTAATTTAAAAGATGTTAAAAGAATGATTTTAAGGGCTAATATATACTATTGTTAACGGTGATTCTAAAAGGCAATATTAAGTTGATACAAAATTATAAAATGTGACAAAATTTTACAATAAAAATATACAAATAAAATTTACATTCAGCAACCTTTATAGCTTATATTTTACAGTACAAAATCTCTACTAACCTAAGTTGCAAAAGAGTTTAATTAAAGACCCAATGTATTAAATTGAAAATAGCAATCTCTGCCAAACAAAATTATCAAGCAACTTTAAATGGTCGTATAGTTAAACATTGCTTTTAAAGTATCATAAAAAAAGTCAACTACTTGTAAAAAAAAAAGCTACAGAATGATGCAACCCAATTGAAATGATTAAAAGAGCACAGTAAATCTATCAAATAATGTACAACATGCAAGCTGCTAATTAATTTAAAGTTTTGGTATAAGCATAAAAGAAAATTCGATTGAAAGAACTTTCATTTATCATTCCTTATTCTAAAACAATTATTTTCCCGATACAGTTATTCCTTTTCCCGATTGCTACATACGAAAAAAAAATCTACCTGCAAATTTGCACAAAATTAAACGTATGAGTAAACAAAAAATTATAGTTGGAATATTTTCAATATTTTATTTCATAAACACTTATGCTCAAAAGGCAGATAGCAGCAAAATGTTGCCAGATGTTACCGTACTAGGTTACAAAACTGTAAACGGAGTTGGGCATTTACCAGAAATAAAAAACGGTATTATTTACGCAGGTAAGAAAAATGAAATAATACTAGTAGATAGTTTAGATGCTAATAAAGCCATCAATAACACAAGACAAATATTAGGCAGAATACCGGGGTTAAACATTGTGGAAACTGAAAGCAGCGGCTTTACTGCCAATGGCATTGCAACCAGAGGTTTAAACCCAAACCAGAGTATTGAAATGAATACAAGGCAAAATGGTTACAACATAAGTGGAGATATTTATGGCTACAATGAAGCGTATTACATTCCCCCTGCAGAAGCTGTAAGCAGAATTGAAATGGTAAGAGGTGCAGCTTCCTTGCAATTTGGTGCACAGTTTGGTGGTTTGGTAAATTATGTAACTAAAAATGCACCGGCAAACAAGCCATTTGAGTTTACTACCTCCCAAACCATTGGAAGTTTTGGTTTATTTAATTCTTTTAATTCAGTAGGTGGCACCCACAAAAAAATAAATTATTATGCCTTTTTGCAATATAGAAATATGGATGGCTTTCGGCCCAATAGCCAGCAATGGCAGCTTTCGGGCTTTGGTAAATTGGAATATAAACCTACGGCCAAACTTAGCATCGGTGCAGAATACTCATTGCTGCGTAATCAAATAAAAATGCCCGGAGGGCTTACAGATAGTTTATTTAATGAAAACTCAAAGGCATCTACAAAAACAAGAAATTGGTTAAAAAGTCCATGGAATATTGTTACTGCTTACGTAAACTTTACGCCAGCTGAAAACACAACCATCAGCTTAAAAACAACTTATTTATTTAGTAACCGTTCATTGGTATGGCGTAATGAAGACGGTGGCGCAGGTGCTGTAGACGAAATAGACCCTGCCACTAACCAATTTGTACCTAGAGAAGTTGGAATAGAAAATATAAACAATACAACAACAGAACTTAGACTTGCACACACTTACAAATTAGGCAAACAGCAATCAACGATTGCAGGAGGGGTAAGATATAGTTATGCGTTGTTTAAAAGGCAGGGAGGTGGCGAAGGTACCACCAAAAGCGATTTTGATTTATCTATTACAGGGCAATGGGGTTATGATTTAAATTTTACAACAACCAATATTGCACCATTTGTAGAAAATATTTTTAGAATAGGAAATAAATTAACCATTACACCAGGCTTTAGATTTGAATATTTAAACAGCACCGCTGGAGGTTATAAAACAGAAGATAATTTCAAACTTTCAGCTGATCAAAGCCGCAACAGATTTTTCGCTTTAGCAGGTTTGGGTGTTGAATATAAACCAACTAAAAACACAAGTGTGTATGCTAATTTTAGCCAGGCATACCGCCCTATTGATTACAGCCAGTTAGAACCATTTGGTATCACTTCCAAAATAGATCCTAATTTAAAAGATGCATACGGTTTTAATACTGATATAGGTTATAGGGGTACTATAAAAAATATTTTGAACTTTGATATTGGCGGTTTTTATTTGAGTTACAACAATAGGATTGGTGTAGTGCTAAAGCAAAACCCATTAACAGGCGATGATTATACTTTAAGAACCAATATTGCCAACAGTGTACACAAAGGCATTGAGAGTTATGTAGAATTTAATATTTTAAAAGCCATTAAAGAAAAATCTAAAAGTGGGGTAAGTATTTTTAATTCATTTGCATACATAGATGCACGATATACGAAAGGAGAATTTAAAGATAAAAGAGTAGAAGCTGCAGCAAAAACCATAAACCGTGTTGGCCTAATTTTAAGCAATAAACAATTCTCTTCCACCTTTCAGGTAAACTATGTTGGTGATGCTTATGGTGATGCTTCTAATGTAAAAACAAGTGATGACCCAATTGCAGGTTACATACCAGCCTATACCGTTTTAGATATCAGTGCCACCTACAAAATAAATAATTACGCAATAAAAATTGGTTCTAATAATTTAACTGATAAATCCTATTTCACAAGAAGAACAGATGAGTACCCCGGCCCAGGTATTATTCCATCAGTTGGGCGTAGTTTTTATATTGGGTTTACTGCTAAATTTTAAAGTAAAATGAGGAAAATTAATTTGAGTATCACAATTATTTGTTTAATAACAATTGTTGTTGGTGCTACCATTATTCTATCTTCGTGCACCAAAGAAAGAGATATTATTACGGTTGAATATATTGATAAGATAAAACTGGGTAAGTTAATATTTAACGATAAAAATTTATCAAGCCCGATGGGCCTCTCCTGCTCAAGTTGCCACAGCCCATCCACAGGTTTTAGCGATCCCAATCACAGCATAGTTTCTGAAAGTGCAGTAAATGGTTTATTTGGTAATAGAAATGCACCCAACATTGCTTATAGTATGTTTTCGCCATCATTATATTTTGACAATGAGGATTCTACTTTTGTAGGCGGTTTCTTTTTAGATGGCAGAGCAAATTCTTTGAAAGAGCAGGCACATGAACCATTTTTAGATCCATTAGAGATGAACATTCCAAATGTTCAAACATTAATTAATAAAATTAAAGCCGCTAATTATTATCCATTATATAGGCATATATGGAGAAGTTGCAGACAATAATACTGCGTTCGATAATATAGCGGATGCCATTGCACTATTTGAAAAGTCACCAGACTTGAATCCATTTACATCAAAATACGATTACTATTTAAAAGGGCAGGCAATGCTTAATACACAAGAGCTAAGAGGATTGCAATTGTTTAATGATCCGATAAAAAGTAAATGTGCCAATTGCCATCTTTCTGAGCCAGACCTTATAAGTGGTAAAGTATTATTTACTGACTTTACTTATGACAATATCGGTGTTCCTAAAAATCTATCAAACCCATTTTATACAATCCCTACTGTTTTTAATCCTTTAGGAAATAACGCCATTGATTATGGATTAGGTGGATTTTTAAATGACCCTACCCAATACGGAAAATTTAAAGTGCCCACTTTAAGAAACTCAGCTATTTCTGCTCCATATTTTCACAACGGTTTTTTTAATACATTAGAAGAAGTAGTTCATTTTTATAATAAAAGGGATGTGGAGCCTTTTCCCCCTGCTGAAATACCGGAAACTGTAAACCAAAACGAACTTGGAAACCTACAGCTTACAGTACAAGATGAAAAAGATATTGTTGCATTTATTAAAACACTAACCGACGGGTTTAAATAAATAAATTTCAAAAACTACTGTATTATAAATTATACATAAGAAAAGTATTTATATTTCTTTTTTTGTAAAT